>CAZFWK010000001.1:0-1888 GCA_964522555.1 uncultured Peptoniphilaceae bacterium
GGAGGCGTTGGACTCCCCTGATGGAGTCACGATTTATGCAGATTTATTCAGTTCATTTGACATTGTCTTCAGGACAAAAAACCCTGTCTTTTTCTGCATTCAGTTTTCCTCGCGCCCCGAGTACGTGACTTTCTTTGCTCTATGTAGAGGAAAGGCTGCGCTAAAAGATAGCAGCGCGAACATCACGAGGAGAAAGACATTTTGGGCGACGGTAAATTGCACCGCCGGGAATAATGCATTGGTAATGACCCCGATATGGACGCCGGTTGCGAACAACCAGATCCAAAAGCGACTGTCACGACACCGCGCGTAGATATCCCACAGTATCACGGCGTGAACCGCATAAAGCGTAAAAATCGTAATCAGTACTAAAATCGCCAATTGTCTTCCCTCCTATTCGTGAATTTGGTCCGCTTACTATATTAACTCCCAAATCATGCAAAGTGTGACATTACGAAAAAAGATTTCAGCGTGTTGACAAACCCTAGTTCATGAATTTCGATCGAAAATCATACTTAGAGTAATTCATAGCGTAAGTGACGGAGTCAGGGGATGTCCATAAGTGCGACTCTGAGACGAGTCCTCACCTTCTTCTCGATCGATCGAGAGGACGAAGTCGAAGCTGGAGCGCGTTGGACTCCCCTGACGGAGTCGCGATTTATGCAAATCATTCCGTCCATTTGTCTTTGTCATCAGTCTGAGATTTTTCGTTTTTTCTATCCCTCTATAATATAACCGATTGAGAAGCCCTTTTTGTGACACATATCTTACATGTTTCTAACTTTTTCATAAGTCCGCACACAAAAAAACCCCCCGCGTTGCTTTTGGGGAGTTTCAGGTTGTAGATAAAGTTATATTTCAAGATTGAGTGAAGGAGAGACCGGTGTACCCCTTGAGGCCATATCTTGGCCGAGCGGTCCGTGAGCGTGCCGAAAGGGGTATGCCGGGCTCGACTGAACGGACTTTGTCTTCACTCTGAAACTTCGGGTTGCATTATGGAAGTTTTTAAGGCGCTTTGTTTACTTGTACTTTTCCAGTATCGCTACGAATTCATCGGTGTTCTTCGAACCCGGGAGCACGGTATCGTCGTTAATGACATAGTGCGGGATGCTCTCGATCTCGAGCGTACGGAAAGCCATTCGGTCTTCGTTCAGTTGCTCCTCGTATTTCGGGTTGCTTCGTGCGACTTCAAGTGCATCGGCACCGAGACCGATCTCTTCCGCGATGCGCTCCAGAGTGGCGTCGTCCGCCAAGTTTTCTCCATAACGATAATAGGCTTCCGACAACCACACCACGGCCTTTTGGCCAAGGCCCTTCTCGGATGCGAGATACGCGAGTAAATGTGCGTCTTTCGTTTTCGCGGGGATCGCCTTTTCGGGATGGAACTCGACGCCGTTATTCTTCGCTTTTTGTCCAATCCCTTCTTCCAAACTCTTCTTCGCTTCCTCGACCGTCATCCCGAGATGACCGGCCATCCATTCGATGTGGCTTTCGCCCGGTTTCGCCTTCAAATCGGGGTCTAAGAGATACCCGTGGTGTACATACTCGATCCCGGCACCGGTTTCCTTGAGCGCTTTATCGAGTGTCATCGTGCTTACATAGCAATAGGGGCAGATAAAGTCTACCCAGACATCCATTTTCATGATTACCTCCTGAATCGTATCATAAGTCCTATATACCCCATCAGGAGAATGGACTATACGCCTTTATCCGCATTCACTAACGCACGCATTGCCTCTATATATCCATCAAATCCCTTGCCCGCAATCGTCCGTTCCGCGTATAACGAGATATAGGAGTACTTGCGAAAGTCTTCTCGCGCCTCGATATCGGAAAGATGCACCTCCACCGTGCGGATCCCTACCGCCTTAAGGGCGTCCAGAATGGC
>CAZFWK010000001.1:1898-10103 GCA_964522555.1 uncultured Peptoniphilaceae bacterium
CTACTTGGCCGTACAGCGATTGAATATAGTCGATGATCGCGCCTTCGTGATTGGATTGGAAGAATCGGAGTTCCGCGCCGAGCTCGCTTGCTTCGTTTGCGAGGCGAGTTTCTAAGTCCTGAAGCGTTGAAGCTCCGTAAATATCCGGTTCCCGGATCCCCAATAGATTAAGGTTCGGCCCGTTAATGACGGCAATTTTCATAATAGCCCTCCCGAATCCTTTCGATCGCCTCGTTGAATCCTTCGTTCTTTACGGAAAAATCTGCAAACGACTGATAGAGCGCTTCTCTTTCGGAGAACAGCCGCTTCAGGGTCTCGAGTCCACCGGCAGACAACGGCCTTCCATGGGTCGGAAGTGCTGTAAGATCGCGCTCTACATAGCAGATCACACTGTTTTGCGCGAGGGCATCGTAGTTTTCCTCTCGTTTTACGATCCCCCCTCCTGTCGCGATGACGAGTCCGCTTTCTTTCCCGTATTTTCGCGCCATTTCGGTTTCCACCAAACGAAACGCTACTTCCCCTTCCGTTTCAAACAGCTTTGGGATCGGCATTCCGATTTCCTTTTCGATCGCTTCATCGAGATCGACAAACTGCTTCTCCAGAAGATTGGCAAGATCTTTTCCCAGGGAGGTCTTTCCGCATCCCGGCATCCCGATCAGGACGAGATTTCCGGCCTCGATCCGAATCGCTTCCGCAATTTGGTGGAGGACCGACACGGAAATTTCATTCTTCGTAAAGAGTTCGGCTGCGCGAAGAGCTTGCCCGACCAGCATGAGCAACCCGTTGGCAGCCGGGATCCCGAGCCTTTTCGCATCGAGCAAAAGAGTCGTGCGGTACGGATTGTATACGACATCGACCACCGCTTCCAAATTCTCGAATTCCGACAAGCGGACGAGCGACTTCCCATTATTCGGATACATTCCCACGGGCGTGCAGTTGATCAACACTTGCGTTTCAGATCGGATCGACGCATCCAAAGGAAAGTCCGATCGACCCACCCGCACGATCTTGCCCGCGTTTCGATCCGCGCATACGATCATCACCGTGCGGGAAGTCGCACCGACCCCCAGGATCAGCACTTGCTTTCCGGCCAGGTCGATTCCCATGTGGTCGAGCGTCATCGAAAAGCCGTCGTAGTCGGTATTGTGCCCCACGATTTGACCGTCCTCAAAAACGACCGTATTCACACAGCCGATCCGCTCCGCTTGCGGGCTGATACTCTCGCAAAAGGGCATCACATCCGTCTTGTACGGAATCGTTACATTGAAACCCATCAGGTCGGTGCGGGTAAACAATTCGCCTACTTCTTCCGGCTCTCTTTCAAACAACTCGTAAGAATAATCGCCCAGGTGCCGGTGGATTTCGGGCGATAAGCTGTGCGCTAAGGATCTTCCGAGCAGGCCTGCCTTTTTCATTACACGTCCAAATAGTTCCCGAGGAATTGGAAGCGTTCGGAGTTTGTGCGAAGATCTTCCAAGAGCCATTGTACTTCCGGCATTTCGACCGAGCCCTCGAAGTCGAAGTAGAAGATGAATTCAAAGTCGCGACCCGCGATCGATCTCGACTCGAGTTTCGTGATATTGAGGCCAAGAGCCGCAAAACGCGCGAGGATATGGTAGAGTCCGCCCGGTTCATGCGGTGCGGAGATCATCAGCGAAATCTTATTCGATCCCGGGTAAATACGCATGTTTTTCGTGATGCAGATGAATCGAGTATAATTGTTTTCGCTGTTTTGCACTTGAACCGGCATGATCTCCAAGCCGTAGAGTTCCGCGCAGTATTTGGACGAGATGCTTGCGATATCATTGCGATCGCTCTTCGCGACTTCCGCTGCCGCAAGCGCCGTGTCCATAAATTCTTCCGCAAGAATTTGAGGATTGTTTCGCAAGAAATCGCTGCACTGCCCGAGCGCTTGTCTTTGCGAAATGACTTCTTTGATGTCTTCAAATTTCGTACCGGGCTTTGCTAAAAGCTGGTGATCGATAAATTGCTTGTGGCTGCGTACGATGGAGAACTCTTGCTCTTTCATCGCTTCATAGACTTCTTTCACGGAACCGTTCGAGCTGTTTTCTATCGGAATGACACCGAATTCGCACAGTCCTTTGCTTACCGCATCGAAGACATTTTCGAAGCGCTTAAAGAACATGACCTCACCTAAAGGAAACATCCGATACGCCGCTTGTTGGGAGTACGAGCCTTCCGCTCCTTGTACCGCGACGATACCCGCTCTTGGGAACTGCGATTGCGTATTGGCCACAGCGTCGCGCAATTCCTTTACAAAAGGCGAGTCTTCGAGCATGGCCTCTCGTTGCAAGCTCTTGCTGGCGGAAAACATCGAGCTGTACAGCATCCGCGTATACGTAGTGAGCTTTGGATCTTTTTTGGAAAGCCGCGTCAGAATCTCTCTTTCTCGGATGCGATTGGAAATCCCCAACCCCTCTTTTTCTTTCGTGCGGGCGATTTCCAGCGCCAGATCCATCCGCTCTTGATATAGGTCGAAAATTTGGTCGTCGATCTGGTCGATCTTTCCTCTAATTTCACTTAACGTCATGATTTCCCTCCATATAATCTAATACGACGATCGCAAGAGCCGCCTCGATAACAGGTACGGCGCGTACGACAATTGACGGATCGTGCCTTCCTTCGATGGAAAGCTTTACGGGTTTTTGCTCGGAGAACGAAATAGAGTCCTGCGTCTTGCCGATGGATGCGGTAGGCTTCATCGCCACCGAAAAGGAGATCGGCATTCCGTTTGTAATCCCGCCGACAATACCGCCGGCATGATTGGTCGTCGTCTTGTAACCGGACTCTTCCAACCGAATCGGGTCATTGTGCGTAGACCCCTGCATGGTGACGGCGTCGAAGCCGCTTCCGAATTCCACACCGCGCATCCCAGGGATACAAAACAGCAGATGCGAGAGATGGCTTTCAAAACCCATATAATTCGGCTCGCCCAACCCTTGCGGCACTCCTACCGCCATGCACCGTATGCGGCCGCCGATGGAATCCCCTTCCTCTTTCAGCCTTTCGAGCTTTGTGAGCATTCGATCGGCTACCGCTTCATCGATCGTTGGGAAACCTTTCTTTCCAATGCTTTCTAGCTCTTGTGCGGTTACGTTCACGGGATCCCAAGTGTCGTCTTTGATCTCACCCAGTTGCGCCAAATGCGCGCCGATATGGATCCCGCGCCTGGCTAAGATCTGCTTGGCAACCGAGCCTGCCAAGCAAAGGGGTGCTGTAATCCTGCCCGAGAACGGCCCGCCTCCTCGCATATCCATATGCCCGCCGTATTTCAAACGCGCGTTCAAGTCTGCGTGCGAAGGCCTTGGGATATCGATAATATAGTCGGAGCTCCGCTGATCCCGGTTTCGAATGATCATGCTGAGTGCACTTCCCGTGAGCTTTCCGTCCACATAGCCCGAAAGGAGTTCGGGATGATCCCGCTCGACGCGAGGGGTCGTACCCCTTTGCCCGGGTGCTCGCCTCGTCATAAACTGTGCCATCTCCACGAGGGAAATCGGCTCACCTGCGGGCAGTCCGTCTACTACGGCGCCGATTCCCACGCCATGGGACTCTCCGAAAATCGTAATGCGAATATTTTGTCCGAAGCTGCTAAACATCGACTCCACCTCCCAAGGTTCCCAGATCTCGATAAAAATCGGGATACGATTTCGCGACCGCCATCGGTTCTTCGATCTCGATTTCCCTCTCCGCGATGCAGGAAGCAACAGCAGCCGCCATCGCAAGGCGATGGTCCCCGAAGGAGGAGGTGCGCCCGCCCTGAAGGCTACCCGTCCCGCGTACGATCAGGTCGTCGCCCTCTTCGACCGCATGGCCGCCGAGATCCGTGATCATTTGGCGAACGGTTTGCAAGCGGTCGCTCTCTTTTAAGCGAAGCCGCTTTCCGTTCGTAAAGCGGGAAACCCCGGTAGCCGATGCGGCCAGCACCGCCAAAATCGGAAGCGAATCCGGCATCCGCGTGAGATCTACCGTAATCGGGCGTCTCTCCCCAGGGGTCACGCGGACCTCATCCCCTACGGAAACCTGCGCCCCGAATTGCCGAAGTACTTCTAGGATCCCGCGGTCCCCCTGCGCAGAGTCGGGTCTAAGGCCCGTCATCGTGATCCCACCGGACAAGGCTCCTGCTACCAGAAAGAAAGCGGCATTGGACCAATCGCCTTCTACCGTATAGTCCGAAGCCTTGTAGCGTTGCCCCGCGCAGATCGAATAGCCATCGGAATCGGATTCCACGACTACGCCGAAGTCTTCCATCACCTCGACCGTAATCGTTACATAGTCGGCCGATTCAAGAGGAGAAGACATCCGTATGTCGACATCCCGAGCCAGGATCGGTGCCGCCATCAAAAGCCCCGACACGAATTGTGAACTCACATCGCCCGGTAAGAGAAAGCGGCCACCCAAAAGGAGTTTTGTAATCGTAAATGGAAGCTTTTCTCCCGAAAACGCACTTCCGTTTTCTCGCATCGCGAAGAGCAATGGCCCGAGCGGTCTTTCGGGAAGCCTACCTTCTCCGGTAAAGTGCACTTTTTCGTAGAGCGCACTTGCGACCGGAAGCAGAAACCGTAGGGTCGATCCGCTTTCCACAGCGTCCACCGTCGGGATTTCCGTTCTTTTGATGATCGGCCGAACCGTAAAAGTATCCCCTTCTCTTGTAATCTGTGCGCCAAGTTGCGTAAGCGCTTCACTCGTCGCGTCGATATCGACGGACGATCGGTCGACTCGGATTCGCGAATCCCCGTCTGCGAGCGCAGCACAGATCAGTGCGCGATGCGCCACCGACTTTGAGGGGATGCTCGCGACTCTGCCTTGAAGCGTCCCGGGTTTTATTGTTGCGATCATTTCGCGTCCTCCAACCATTGTTTGCTATCGGCAAGCAAGCAAGTTTTGATCCGGCAAGATCCAATCTCTTCGACCACGATGAAGTAGATGGAGTCCCCTGCCGCCTTCTTGTCGCTTTGCATATGAGTGAACAAGATCTCATCGGAGAAATCTGAACGGATCGGGAGCGCATTGTTCAGAAGCGCAGCTTCGATCCGGTCTTTTGTCTCTTTGCTGCAGATCCCCCGCTTTGCACATGCCCTCGCCATCATTGCCATTCCGATGGCAACGGCGTGCCCGTGCGGGATCTCGTATTCGCTCGCCTTTTCCACCGCATGCCCGAAAGTATGCCCGAAATTGAGTGTCTTTCGGATGCCCTGCTCTTTTTCATCTTCCGCCACGACCTCCGCCTTGATCCGCACCGATTGCTCGATGCACGCCTCTAAATCCGCGTCGTTCGGGTGCATTCCGTTTGCGATGCGAGTAAACAACGCCTCGCTTTTTAAAACGCCGTGCTTGATCGTCTCCGAAACACCCGAAGCCCACTCACCGGGTGACAAAGATCGAAACGCATTCGGGTCCGCAATAACCGCAATCGGCTGGTGAAAGGCGCCGGCTAAATTCTTCCCTGCACGCAAGTTGATGCCCGTCTTTCCGCCGACCGAGGAATCCATCGTCGCCAGGAGCGATGTCGGAATTTGAATGAAGTCGATCCCGCGAAGATACACGGCCGCGGCAAAGCCTCCCAAGTCGCCGATTACACCGCCCCCGATCGCGAGAAGAATCGCATCTCGATGGAGCCTTTCGGAAGCCATCTTCTCCAATACGCACGAGAGCCATTCGATCGACTTGGTTTCTTCGCCGGCCGGGACCGTAAAACTCTTAGCTTGAAACCCCGCATCGATCAAAGTAGATTGGATCGGCTGCGCGTATCGTTCGGTATTTTCATCCGATAAGAGGAAAAAATCTCGATCCCGGTAAGAGGAGAGTAGGGTGGCAATCTGTTCATGCAACCCGCGCTCGATGCGTATCTCATACGGTTTGCCTGTCAGGACCTGTATTCTTCGCATGCGACCCCCCTCGGATATAAGACGTGCTTTGCGCGCGACCCTTGCGCGAGCATGAGTTCGAGTGCTTCTTTGTCTTCCTCTCGTATCGCCTCCGCCATGCGTCCGAGATCTTGCATAAGGCGGTCGAGTTCTTCTAACAGATAGTCTTTATTGCCGATGAAAAGCTCCGTCCACATCACCGGATTCAGCCCAGCCACGCGCGTTAGGTCTCTGAGCGAGTCGGCCGAATACCCACGGTGCTCGGGCCCGGTTTTGGATTTACAATAGTTGTTCGACACGACATGCGCCATCTGCGAAGTGAACGCGATGATGCGGTCGTGCTTCTCGTCGTCGGAATACACCAAATCGGAAAATCCCAGCACTTTCATATACTCGGAAATCCCTTCGGGCACTTCATCGTGCCCGATCAGGATCATCGACATCCGGTCGAACATCTCTTCCGCGGCATTGTCGTAACCGCCGTATTCCCGGCCCGCCATCGGGTGGCCGCCTACATATCGGAAACCGTGCTCCACAGAGAGCGGGAAGATTACATCGGATACGGCACGCTTAATCCCGCAAAGATCCATTACGACGCCCTTCAATCGATGTGCGTTTCGCTTCACGAAATCGATCGCGATATGCGGCACGACTCCGAGCAGCACCAGGTCCATGTCGGAAAGATTCTCCTCGGTGAGTACGCCCGCAATCGCTTCATCCGCTCGCGCGCGTACCATCGTCACCTCGTCCGGGTCGTAGCCGTACACGATATGGTTCGTCCTTCGAGAAGTCGCCAAGGCAAAAGAACCGCCGATCAACCCCAGCCCTACGATCCCGATCTTCATTGCATCTGCTCGTATAAGTCGCGCATGCGAAACAGCTTGTCGGCTAATGTGTCGAAGCTGTCCATCTTGAGGGATTGTGGCCCGTCGCAAAGCGCCTTTTCCGGGTCATTGTGCACCTCGATAAGCAGCCCGTCGCAACCCGCTGCCACGGAAGCCATCGACAAAGGCGACACCATGCGGTGCATCCCCGCCGCATGCGACGGGTCGATCACGACCGGAAGATGCGTCTTTTCTTTCAAATACGGGATCGCCGTGATATCCAAAGTATTTCTCGTGCCGGTTTCGAAAGTGCGGATCCCGCGTTCGCAAAGGATGACTTGGTGATTCCCGTTCGCCATGATGTATTCGGCCGACATCAGAAGCTCTTGATACGTTGCAGCCAAGCCGCGCTTCAAGAGGATCGGCTTATTCAGCTTGCCGACTTCTTTCAGCAGCGTAAAGTTTTGCATATTGCGCGCACCGACTTGGAGGATATCCACCTCTTTAAAAAAATCGAGTTGCGAAATGTCCATAATCTCAGATACGATCGGCAAGCCCGTCACAGCCTTGGCTTCCAGAAGCAGCTCGATTCCGTCTGCGCCCATTCCTTGGAATGCATACGGCGAGGTACGAGGTTTAAAAGCACCGCCACGCAAAAGCGTCGCCCCCGAAGCCTTCACACTCTTTGCCACTTCGATAATTTGCTCTTTCGATTCGACCGAACAAGGCCCTGCGATAATCGCAAAATGCCCGCCGCCGATCTTTGCGCCATTCGACAATTCGATTACGGTATCCTCCGGATGAAACACGCGATTCGCCTTCTTAAACGGATCCTGGATCCGCACGACCTCGTCCACGATTTCGAGTGCGCGAATCAGATTATCGTCGATCGTGCTGGTATCTCCGATGAGCCCGAGAATTGTATAGGTACTCCCTTCGGAGTATTCGATCTCGAAGCCTTGGTTTTTAATCCAACCGATCAAGTGGTCGACTTGCTTCTTGTCCGAAGACGGTTTTAATTTTACAATCATTTTTTCTCCTCCTCCTAATAAAAAAGGCCCCCCAGTTGGGGAGCCAAAGCATTCCTTATTTCTTACTCGGAACTCTACTTTTGATTCGCACAACCCAAAATAGCTTTACTTTTCACTTCGGTAAAGGTAAAAAAGCTAAAATAGAATTGTGCAAAATATCGAGTCATAGTCGTGTCCTCTTTTTGTTTTTTCCATCATACCACATCTAATTGTGAAGTGTAAAGTAAAATCTTTTAACGCGATTGTGTACAGAAATCACCAAGCGCGATTAGTTGGGTTTTATGCTGTCTATCACAAGAGCGCCGCTCGAACACCCTACAGAAGAAAACTCGAACATGAAAAAAAGGACAGCGGCTGCCATCCTCATTCTTCTATTCCCCAACTGGGGTTCTTTCGATGATCGTGTTGATCGACTGCCCTGCGGCGACCATGGGGTATGCCCAGTGGTCGTGGTCGAGTACG
>CAZFWK010000001.1:10113-50259 GCA_964522555.1 uncultured Peptoniphilaceae bacterium
TATTCGACAACGCGGACTTTTTCTTCGTATGGATATTTCGCAAGCAGCTCTTCCAATTCTTCCGGCGAGTGGAACTGCCCCATGAATTCCACATTGTACGCTTTGCAGAGTGCATCCATATCGAGTGGATCGTAGATGTCGGTCTCGGAGTAGCGTTGTTCGTTAAACAAGCCCTGCCATTGGCGTACCATCCCGAGTGAGTTGTTGTTGAATACGACGACGAGCATCGGAATATTGTATTTCGATGCCGTGAGCATCTCATTGTGGTTCATTCGGAAGGAGCCGTCCCCTGTTACGAGAATGACCGCGTCATCCGGCGCACCGATCTTCGCGCCGAGTGCAGCTCCAACGCCGAATCCCATCGTACCCATACCCCCACTCGAAATGAAAGTGTTGGGGCGTCTGGGACGCCAGTACATCATCGACCACATCTGGTGTTGGCCGACATCCGTAACCATCGTCGTGTTCTCAGGCATATACTCCTGCAGACGCTCGAGCACCATTCTCGGCGGGAAAAACTGATCTTCGGGTGCCGTAATGGCGTCCTTATCGAAGCTCGGCTTGGTAACCCCTTCGAGTTTGTCTGCGAGCTTGTTCAGCACCTCACTCAGGTCACCCAGAATTTGCACATGGGCATCGAGGTTTTTGTCGAACTCGGCTTTGTCGACGTCGATATGGATGATCTTCGCATCTTCCGTGAAGCCTTGGCGATTGCCGATTGCGCGGTCCGAGAAACGAACGCCCGCTCCGATTACGACATCCGCGCCGTACACGAGAAGATTCGTCTCCTTTTGACCGTGCATCCCGACCACGCCGTACGAAAGGGGATGCATGCGGTCGAAGCTACCCAGTCCCATGATCGAGTTGACCACGGGGATATTGCTCTGGATCGCAAGCCTTCTAAGCGCTTCCGAGGCGCCTGCGCGAAGCACGCCGCCTCCCGCGTAGATGACGGGTTGTTTGGCATTTCGAATGAGATCGGCCGCTTCCTCGATCTGCGCTTCGTATTCAAACTGGCGCACATCCTTCGGGATCTTTCGCTTGCGATAGGTCGGGTCTTCGACCTCCGCCAAAAAGGCATCCTTCGTAATATCGACGACGACCGGTCCTTTTCTGCCTTCATTTGCAAAATAGAATGCTTCCGCGATCGCTTCCCCGATTTCATTTGCATCGGTTACAAGCCGTGTATGCTTGGTGATCGCCATCGAGATTCCGGTCATGTCGACCTCTTGGAATGAGTTTTTATACAAGAAAGGTGTCGCAACTTGTCCCGTGATCACGACCATCGGGATCGAATCGGAATAGGCTGTCGCAATCCCCGTAATGGTGTTGGTCGCACCGGGGCCGGATGTTGCGATACATACCCCGGTCTTTCCGGTGCGTCTCGCATAGCCGTCTACCGCGTGCGTGCCGCCTTGCTCGTGGCAAGAGCGGTAAACATCGAAGTAGTCTACTTGATATAGCGCATCAAACAAAGGGATCACCGCGCCGCCCGGATAGGCAAAAAGCATTTCTACGCCTTCTTCGCGTAGGCACTCCATTACAAATTGTGCGCCGTTCATTCCGCTCTCTCCTTCCGGTACACCGCTCCCAAGTCAGCCGAAGCAACGTGTTGGCGATATCTTGCCAAATAGCCGTCGGCCGGCTGTACATGCGGAACATGTCCTTCTCGTCGGCTCGCCCACTCTGCATCGCTCAGCTCTGCGTTGAGCGTGCCTTCGATCATATCGACATGAATCGTATCGCCATCTCGCAGAAGTCCGATCGGTCCGCCTTCCGCCGCTTCCGGCGAGACATGTCCGATGGCCGCACCACGGCTGCCGCCCGAAAAGCGACCGTCCGTGATCAGTGCGACGGTGGAGTCGAGCCCCATTCCGTTCAATGCGGAGGTCGGCGAAAGCATTTCCTTCATGCCCGGCCCGCCCTTCGGCCCTTCGTAGCGAATGATGATCGCGTCCCCCGGGACGATTTCTTTTCCGAGGATCGCCTTATAGGCGGTTGCTTCGTCGTCAAACACGCGAGCACGGAGGGTCTTTGCCAGCATTTCGGGAAGAACACCCGCTACCTTTACGACTGCACCGTTTGGTGCGATATTGCCGAATAAGACTTTGATCCCTCCGACCGGTGAGTACGGGTTATCGATCGGACGGATGATCCCGCCCAAATACTTTCCTTTGATCCGCTCGCCAATCGGCTGGCCATAAACGGTCATCGCATCCAGATTCAGTAAATCTTTCTTGCTAAGCTCTTCCATTACCCCGTAAATCCCGCCGCTATTCATGAGATCCTGCATATAGTACGGGCCGGACGGGGAGAGCTTCGTGAGATTCGGCGTTCGCTTGCTGACCTCTTCGATTTGCTCAAGGGCAAGGCCCACGCCCGCCGCTTCCGCAACCGCCGTCAAGTGGAGGATGGTATTGGTGGAGCAGCCGAGAGCCATATCGACCGTCAGCGCATTTTCGAACGCTTTCGGCGTGAGAATATTGCTCGGACGAATGTCTTTTTCGACTAAGTCCATCACCCTACGACCCGCTTGCTTTGCCAGCATTTTGCGATTCGAATAAACCGCAGGGATCGTTCCGTTGCCTTCCAATCCCATGCCCAGCGCTTCCGTAATGCAGTTCATAGAGTTTGCGGTAAACATGCCCGCGCAAGAGCCGCAAGTCGGGCACGCCGAGTTTTCGATGTCGGTAAAGGTCTGATCATCGATCGCGTCGACCGTTCTCGCGCCGACCGCCTCGAAGCTCGAGATGAGGTCGACATTTTGGCCCGTCATGGTTCTTCCCGAAAGCATCGGCCCGCCGCTTACGATTACGGTGGGGATGTCGAGTTTGGCTGCAGCCATCAAGGCCGCCGGTACGGATTTATCGCAGTTCGGAATGATTACGAGCCCGTCAAACGGATGCGCGCGCACCATCACCTCGATCGAGTCGACGATCAACTCACGTGAAGGCAGCGAATACCGCATGCCGTCGTGGTTCATGGCGATTCCGTCGCAAACCGCGATTGCCGGAAATTCGAACGGTACACCGCCTCCGTCTCGCACGCCTTTCTTCACTTCTTCCGCTATTTCTCTTAAGTGGATGTGTCCGGGGACGATCTCGTTGAACATATTGCAAACGCCGATAAACGGCTTGACCATATCTTCCCCATCTACCCCAAGGGCATGGAACAGCGCCCTATGCGGCGCCCGCTCCATGCCCTTTTTCATCGTATCACTACGCATGTGTCCTCCTATTTTTTGATGAAGGTCATCATCGAACGGAGCTTTTGTCCGGTCTCCACGATCGGATGCGCAAGCTCTTCTTCTTTTCTTCGGTTGTACATTGCTCTGCCGGTTTTATTTTCATCGATCCAAGTTTTCGCAAAGGTGCCGTCTTGGACTTCTTTGAGTACTTGTTTCATGGTTTCTCGTACGTGGCTGTCGATCACGCGTGGGCCGGTGTAGTAGTCGCCGAATTCAGCCGTGTCGGATACGGAGTAGCGCATGTTTTCGAAGCCGCCTTCGTAGATGAGGTCTACGATGAGCTTCATTTCATGTAAGCACTCGAAGTATGCGATCTCCGGTTGATAGCCCGCTTCGACTAAAGTATCGAAACCCGCTTTGATCAACTCCGTTACGCCGCCGCAAAGTACCGCTTGTTCACCGAAAAGGTCGGTTTCGGTTTCTTCTTGGAATGTAGTTTCGATTACGCCCGCTTTTAATGCGCCCAAGCCTTTCGCATAACCCAAAGCCAGGGATTTTGCATTGCCGGATGCATCTTGATAGATCGCGATCAACGCCGGTACGCCTTTGCCTTCTTCGTAGACTCTGCGTACGAGGTGCCCCGGTCCTTTCGGTGCCACCATAAAGACGTCGATAAATTCGGGAGGAGCGATTTGGTTAAACTGAATATTGAAGCCGTGTGCAAAAGCCAACGCTTGTCCTTCTCTTAGGAAAGGTGCGATTTGCGTGTCATACACTTCCTTTTGCTTCTCATCCGGAAGGAGCATCATCATAACATCGGCGGTTTTTGCGCATTCGTCAACCGGTAAAACCGTAAGGCCGAGCTCTCTCGCTTTTTCGCAAGAAGCGGAATCCGGACGCAGTCCTACGACTACATTGACACCGGAATCGCGTAAGTTAAGCGCATGTGCATGCCCTTGGCTGCCATAGCCTAAAATCGCAACAGTTTTACCTTGAAATACCCCTAAATCTCCGTCTTTTTCGTAATACATTCCAATCCTCCTAAATTTTACAGTACGGTTACATCGGCTAATTTCATCAAATTAACCAAAGCTGTATGTTCTTTTTCTTCATCCACGCAGATGGTGAGCAAAGTGTCCTTTAGTTCGAAACAACGTGCCTCTACATTCGTTCTGCGCAATACGCTGAGTACTCTCATGCAAGAGTCCATTCCTAGGGATAGTTCTGCTCTGATCGCTTTTTCCATTTTTTCTTCCTCCATAAATAATGATTTTTTTGAATGAATGGAAATAAAAAAAATCTTCATCTCCAATCCATTCCGGATTAGGGACGAAAGATTCTCCGCGGTACCACCCTAATTATGGCAATTGCCATCACTCAGGCCTATCAGCCTTAGTCCTGATAACGGGGACATCCGTTTTCTTCTACCCTTTCGTTCGAAGAAACAGCCACAGAGTGATAGATTTTCCTTTGGAACTGTCGACTTTCACCTACAATCGACTCTCTGCGAGTTCACCGGTAAGGAGCATCCTCTCCGTGCAAGCCTTTCAAATACTTTTGTATGTGACCATCTTAAAGCATAAATGAAACTGTGTCAAGCCTTTTCGATATTTTTTTCGTACAATAGCCGATTACACCAAAGTGATGCATTTCGTACAAAAACCGATCCCCTTGCGCCATACGCATTTCGTCATCCACGCAAGGGGATCCTGTTCTTCTATCCGAACGACCCGTCCAAACTAAAATCGGGATTCTCGATCAGGTCGACCCAGTCGCCCGTCATCATGTCCATTTGGTACACGGTTCCGTCCGGTGCGATCGTATAGTAGAATTCTTGCGTAAAATTAAACTCGCCCGAGGTACCTAGGATGACATCCCGGCAAGTTACCCCTTCAATTGTGGATATTTCTTCGATAACGACTGCGGTCATTCCGATCTCCATCATCTCTTTTGCCTTCGGTACGATCAAGGTGAGGTATTCGATCAGATCCTTCTCGCTAAAGAGGGAGGTATCAAATTCACCCAGGATCGTATGGTCGGTTGGTTCATAGTTTTCCCATAATATATCGAATACAAACGGCTGCCCTTCTTCCGGTTCTCTGCCAAATAACAAGTCTCCCGACGACGGGTACAGGTGCAAATAGCCCGAAGAGTCCGTATCGATGAAATAGGATCCGGTTAAATTCTCCTGCAGTCCGGCTGCGTATTCCGAGTCCTCTTCGCCAAATAGATTCCATACGAGGTCGAGATTCAGATTCAGTATGCCGGGCTTTTCGCTGTCTTTCGCTTGTTCTGCAAAGGAGATCTCATATGTACCCTCATAGACTTCCGCTGCATCCGAATCCTTCCAACCGGTCATCCACTTTGCGTTGCCGTCTTCCATAAGGGTGAGGTAACCGTAGAAATTTTCGTTGCTGTCTTCTTCGGAACCATATATCGGGGTTATCCAACTCCATTGCGTCAAGAAATCATAGCGGATCGGGAAACGAAGGTCATAGCGAAGCCCCTTTTTATCGGTAGCGTAAATGGTGTTTTCGCCGATTCCATCTTTTTCTTTTTCATACGTTAAGATGTCGACTTCATCGATCCAGTTTAACTTGCGAAACGTATAGAGTAGATCCGTGTCTTCCCCGATAAACGGATCGGCGATAAACTGTTCGAGACTTCCATCGTCCATTAAGAGTATGACAGTCGGGCAAAGGACCTCTCCCCAGCCGATGTTTCCGAATTCTTCGATCTGTCCGATGCAAGCATCCACAACGGTTCCTGAATGGGTTTGCACCGGGAACGGTCCTTCTTTCATCCAGGATTTGTCATACGCGCCGAAATCCTGGTTGTAAATCCCATATTTTACGTTCCAACGGTCCAGATGATACGTCAAAAGCGCCTCGCCATTTTTTATCTCGATGCTTACTAGCCCATCCGCATCGGTGCGAACCGGATTCGGTTGCAGCCCTGTTTCTGCCGCTTCCGCTTTCGAAGCGTCCTGCGCGGGCGGTGCTTCGATCGGTTTCTGAGAAGTCAGCGTGTTTGCCGTCCCCTCCGTCGATTCATCGCCAAGTTTCGCCTCTTCATTACACGATACGAGAAAACCCGTAAGCAAGACGAGCACGGCGAGTAAAGCAGCAATTTTCCTCATGATCCTTTCCTTTCTGACGTTTCAAAAGCAGTAGTCATCTCGATTGCTTGACAGACCGACAGATAACGATATCCTATCGAAGCAATGTGTAAACGGTCGATTTCTCAGACTAATTCCCTTTCTTGTATTATACCCATTTAACCAAAAAGAAGCGAGTCGAAGCGGTACAAAAAGAGCTCTAACAAGTAGAAAGAGCTCTTTTTATCCGCTTCTATTTATCTTTTCGAGTATTCTCACTTCGTCCGCTGTTCGAGAATCGACTCCGCAATCGGAACCGCGATCTCCTCCATCGCATGGGCTACGCCATACGGCGGGTCGACCTCGTAACGGAAGTCGTCGAGGTAGAAGATAATACTCCCATAATCCGAAAAAAGGACTTCATAACCTGCAATCTCCCCATTGGGAGCGAATTTGGCATATTCATCCTCAAACTTCGATTGATCCCGGCACCCTATATCCAAGCTATTCCAATGGCGAGAATTCTGTGGCGACGGATAGGCCGTGCTGATCTGATATCCGTTCACGTCATACCATGTCCTGGTAACCAAAGAAACCGTATAAGTGGTCTTCGAATCCGGAAGCACTTCTTTTTTAGGCAAGAGTATCTTCGAGTTCCCCGCCATCTTCTTTGTCAACTCTTCGTAGCTGTCGACATCGTATTCCGGCTGAGGAAATTTGGGTAGCGAAACCCAAATCAACACGAAAATCAGAAGCGGGATCACGACGATCGCTACTTTTGTGATCGGATGGTATTTTTTCATATCACCCTTCCTTTCTCGCAACGCAGACTCACCGATGCTGTTTCGAGGAGCATGTGTGCTACCCTTTACGAAAGCGCCTCGACCTCTTCATCCTTGCTCGCGCATAGTAAAGTATGCAAACTGAACAGTTCCCGGCAAAAACGGCCGGTAAAGCGCTTTCAATCATCCATCGTTGCGACAGTATCCCCATTGCATCCAATTTCTTGGTCAACCGCGCAGAGCCGGAAAAATACCGTATTACGTATATCAGAAGCATGATCAAGACAGGAATCACCAAACCCGGAGCCAGTGATCCGACATCACCAACTTCTCCTGTGCTAGCAGCGTTGCAACTCCTGCTGAGAGTATAAGAAACATTAATACGACTTCCATTTCTTACCTCCGTCTAATTCGGTGTTCTCTTTCATCCATCCTAAGTCCCTTACTCATTCGATACAGGCCGGTTTTGCAATTCTCTGATTATGCAATCATCGAGCCTATCTATCATTGTGATCCGCACTGTTTCTGTAGTTCCTTATTAGGAACATTCCAAAAATCGAAACGAGAATGATCGGCATTGGCAGAACTTGAAGTTGATGCCAAATACGGTATATGATAAATCCAAGATTCACTATCATCAGTATCGGGTAGTTTGTTCTCTCAGTCGTGTCTAGTACTTTTCTCTTTTCATCCAACAAGCAGAAAAGGAGGATTCCAAATATCGCAAAAGCGATCACCTGAAAAAAGATCAATCCGTACAGAAATCGAAACTTCTCTGCTACTTCTCTTTGGAAATACCGAAGGATTGGATCATATGAGATTGCAATTAGTTGGAGACTGAAAAGCAAAAGGTATTTTCTCATTGAAACCTCACTTTCGTTACGTGAAAAATTAGGGAATAACGATCTTTTTGCGAAGTCTATCTACTGATCAATAGCTGCGTTTCTCAGGGTAAACGACCAACTTGATCCACCTCTTGATAACGATATGGCTGTCGATGCAACTATTTAGCATGGACTTGCATGCGTGGATACTGGTCTCCAACTCGCTAATGGATATCTTGTCCAGCTTGTTGTTTTATTGCCAATTGTGTATGTTGTAGAAGCTTGCTGTCCACCTCCGGTATCCGCAGATCCTATCTGTGCTAAAGTTACCTTTTGTGAAGTTACATAAACACCATTGCCGGAGTTAGTATAACCACCTGACGTTCTGAGCATCTTACAATATTTTTTACCTCCTATAGTTACATAGCTATAATACACTGTACTATAGGCTTTAACCGTAATTGAAGTGTCCCATAGATATTCATATTGACTCCCACCAGTCGATCTAGCTACTTGTGAACTGATACTATTTCTTGAGAAAAGTCTGACGAAGATTATTTGATTCTTTAAATCGTCATTCTTTTTAGGGTCGGTATTAATAATACTCAGTATGTCTTGAGAAAAGACTTCTTTACCATTTGATACACCCTCACTAACTTCATTTCCTACAAAACTATAGATTCCATCGCCATGAATTTTCATATTTGCCTTCGCGATAAAATCTGGATTTATCATCCGATTCTCTAAGAACATTTCTCTGTGTCTCAAATCATTGTTTTCAACTTTTTGATCCGATGCGTGTACGTTTGACTGCATCAAAGCAACAATCCCAATCAGTAACAAAACTTGTTTAAAACAGAATACCCATTTTTTCATAGCTGTACTCCCTTTCTTGGTTCAGCTCCATTGTTCTACGTTGTCTGACCTGCATTAGGTGAATAATAATCAACCTCCTTGTTTTGTAATTCCAATGACGTACAAGATTCTTTGGGATTTGTTTTCAAACTGCTGGTAAGCTCATTCTCGTTCACAATAGTGTACGCTCTTCCTTTTCGGCATAACGAAGAGGGAGTCGTATTCAATCAGGTCTAAAAAAGGTTGTCAGGTCAGATTTAGGATGGTTTCCATAAGCTTGGTGAATGCTTTATCTTTTCCATCTGTAGTAATTAAGTCTTTCAGAAGTTCCGAATCTAGGGTAGTATTAAGTTGAGCCATAGCTTGCCCCCAGTTAGTTTTGTCTGGTAAACTTGTTATACCAAGAGCGAGCTTCTGGTTCATTCTTTTTACACCATATATGGCCTTTTTCTTCGGTTACCGTTCTTGGTATGATAGCATACCTCCTTTTTAGTTATTTCAAAATCGGGAAACATAACTTTAATTTTTAATATTTCACCGATTTTGTGTATTTTGTAATTGTTTCGCCACTACATGTGATTACAGTACGTAATCGATAATTTACTCTAATCGATAGCGAATGTGAGGTGTTGATTGCCGCAGATCCATAACCGGTTTTGGAAAAAGTGTTAACATTTATCCATCCGCTAGAGGTATATCTTTGTAGGGTCGATACTAAGGTCAAATATCGACCACTATAGACAGCACCTTCAGCATAAATAAGAGCTTTATCATTGCTTATATCCAAGTATCCGGAAACATTTTGGATATAAGTTGATGCTGGCAATACACCTGTGTAATCAAACCACTCCACCGGTTCACTGGATGCATATATGAGACGTGGTTTTGATTGAATAACCAAAGTCGCTAGCATGACTAAGAATAGGCCTTTTAGAATCTCTTTTTTTATTAACATAGATATATTATTCTCCTTCCTGACATTCTGATCCTAACGTTCATACTTCACTTCAATTTTCTCAATAATCGCTCTAGTCTGTTCCCTTTCAAGATTAGAGTTTACAGTAATCACGATACCATTCACTTCCCAAATAACAGTAATGACATTGTTCTTTTTGTATTCATGCACCTCACTCCCCTTTAAATCATAAACATCATACTCGGCATCTTCAGAGTCTACTGCCCCTACATATCCTTCCGCGAAATAACCTCTTATTCTGATATAACTCGATTTGTTCTCGTACGACAATATCGATAAGTTGCCGTGATGGCTAGATTCTGTGATTGTAAATCCTTCAGGGATTTTGGATAATTCGATCTCAAATGACTTGGCTGTATCATAGGTGTTAGATGATTCATCCAGAACCCAAGTAAATGAAGTATAACTATCAAGAACCTCAATAATAGCTGTATATATTCTATTGCCGATTGCAAAAGCTCTATCCGGACCTATCGCAATCGAAAAGACTAGGAGAACAGCAGCAACGAAAGGAAGTGATCGTCTCAAAAAAGGCACAGTCTTATGCTTAGATTTCCCGTTTTTTTCATAATTATAGTCCTTCTCCTTGCTTCGTAACTCCAGAAATAAGCTATCCATCTTACTATTGAATTTCGGTGAGAAGACTTCATCATAATTTAGAGTTTTTGAATTGGCTTCTCTTCTTAGTAGAAGTTCCTTCGCATCTTCTTCCTTCCATTTCGATTTCATCGCTCATCCTCCTCGTGAACAGCCTTTCTAAGTTTTTCCAGTGCCCTTTCCATCCGTTTTCGTACCGTCGGTTCCGCTACTCCCATCATTTGTGCAATCTCTCGGTATGAATATCCGTCCAAAATTTTAAGGCGCACTAATTCAGCAGATTTCTCATCAATTAGAGATAAATAGTACTCCGCACTTTCTGCACCATGCCATTCCGAGTAGTCATCCACGGCTTGTTCCTTTCGGAAAATATATAGCTCTTGTTCTTTGCTATTCTTTCTCCGATAATTTATGGCGATGCGCTGCGTGATTCGCCCGATATAGGCGCGGAGTGCAAATTCATTGTCGAGACGAATGTTAGAGTATTGTTCCCACAAAACAATCACTGTATCGTGAAGGATGTCCTGCACATTGCCTTCATCTCTCACAACGCGAAAGGCAATCGCACTCATATAAGTATGATATTTATGATAAAGAAACTCGATCATGTCGGTTCTGGATTTCTTATCGAAGTCGGTCACAAGTCTATTGCTCCTTTCCGATCGAAATACTCCTCTTATCTATACTTCGTTTCTGCCCACCGATTTGTGACAGTTTCGGACGAAAAAACGAATATTTTTTAAGTCTATTTGTTAAAAAAGGCAGAAGCTCCATACCGAGTCTTCTGCCTAATTCATGGGCTGTCTTTCCTGCTCTAATTTCTTACACTTCCGGATTACTTACCTACCGAGACAGTGATTGATACATCAGCAGAATCGCAATCAAATCATCTTCATAATGGGGATAATTTCCTCTATTCTACCCTTCTCTTTCCACACCTCTGAACAATTTACCCGACGAGTTCCACTGTACTTACTACTGTTTTACCCTCCCACGCTTCAGAGAAATCACGAAAATCAGGATCATAAAGACTCCCCACAAAATGCTGGTGAATGCGTGGTGGATGGATACTTGATCATAAAATTCGTAGAGCCCATCCCTGTATGGATTCCACGGTAGCGTTTGAAAGAGGCGACCGAAACCGTGAACGAGCAAAAAAAGAATGGATGCAAACAATGTCCAGGTAATTTCTTTGGTCACATACATCGCAAAAAACCCCAGCCATCCGTACAGCCAGCAAAATAAAAAATAGCGAGCTACAAAGCCGATTCCTGCCGGACTAAAGGGTGCAAAGAAGACAAACGCCACTGCAAAACCGGTGATAGCGAAAAGAAGGATTAAGCCAATCGTTCTTGCAATCCACCAAATGGGTTTCGGGTGCCAATGGAAGTGAAGCTCTCCTCCTTGGGATGAGACCGCCTCTCGCAAAAAGAGTACAGGCCATACGCCTGCGAAGACCGGCATCACGTTACTCACGTACGATAAGAGGGGCATAACTGGATACTCGGACCGGATGATAAAAAGCTGCAGCCATAACCAAAAAGGCGCAAAAAGGATCCCATAGAGGGGGATCCACTTCCATTTGCCAAAAGTCTCAAAACAGAGTTTAATCTCACGCATTTTTGATCAGCGCCAGGTAAATGTCTTCAAGATTCGGTTCTACAAGAGATACCCCTTCAGGAAGCGGGTTGCCATAGATTCTGCAGATGAGTCCATTTTCTTCCGTTCGTACCTGCAAAACTTGTGCTTTTTCTTCCCATCTTGGAAGTGCTTCCGGTGCAATTAGAATCTCTCCTATACAAGAATTCATTTGGCTTCGGAGTGCTTCTTTCGTTTCGTGAACCAATACCTTTCCCTGATGGAGGACCGCGATGGTTTTTCCAATATGGGCTACATCTTCGAC
Source organism: uncultured Peptoniphilaceae bacterium (assembly GCA_964522555.1). Classification (GTDB taxonomy): domain Bacteria; phylum Bacillota; class Clostridia; order Tissierellales; family Peptoniphilaceae; genus JAAYQA01. The sequence goes on from CAZFWK010000001.1 coordinate 22,335, forward strand.
GATATGGGTGGACAGGATGATACACCGATCCTGTCCCAATTCACCGATAAGGTTTCGAAGTTGCACCCGTTCTTTCGGGTCGAGTCCGACTGTCGGTTCATCCAGAAGGAGTGTTTTTGTATCTCCAACGAGCGCCTGGGCAATTCCCAGGCGACGAAGCATTCCACCGGAAAGATGCCTGACTCTTTTTCTTCTTTCATCGGTCAGATTGACCTGCGTAAGAACTGTCTCAATTTCTTCCTGGCGCGCTCCTTTAAGTAAGGTCACGTATTCGACAGCTTCTTCCACTGTCAATTCTTCCATCATCCGAAAGTGTTGCGGAAGATAGCCGGTAGCCTTTTGGCCACCCGCAATTTTCAGTTTTCCGGTCGCGGGGATGAGTCCCAAAACACAACGAAACAGGGTCGTCTTTCCCGCTCCGTTGGGTCCGAGCAGCCCATGTACTCCTTTTCCAAATTCCAGTGTGACCTGATCCAGTACCTTTTTTCGATTTCGTCTCAGTGTTCAGTTTTATGTTCATTTCTTCCCACTGAAACCGGGGTGACTCGTAGGGGATTTCTTCCCGGTCGTAATAAAATTCGTTATCTTTCTTCACCGGGGTGAGAACGAGATCTCCTTGACCCACCGTATATGAAATGGGACGCTGCATGGTTGTAATTCCCGTAGAGACGAGGACAACACCGAGTGCAGATAGCAATATGGCTTTTTTCTTCTGACTCTTAACAAATCCGCATATGGGAATCAGGCTGACCGCCAACCAAAAGAGTCGTTTGGACCACTGGCCCATCGATAAATCAAATCCTTGCAGTGCATTAAACATCTTGTGCGCGCCAGGCAATCCAAAGTCGGGTGCTAAGGGCAGATCAACCGACAAGAGCTGGCCAACCGCAACAATCCAAGGTGCTCCTAAAGAGCCCAGAAAGAAACCGATCACGGCAGCCAGGAGATAGCCTTGTACGAGCGGCACTTTTCTGCCAAGAGCCCATCCAATATTTCCCCCGATGCACATGGGCAAGAAGTAGTATAAGAGTAGGGCGATAAGTGATTGACCTAAAATATGGACCGGATGATCGCTCCAAAAGTAGGCAAGTGTGGTCATCCCCATCATACAGAGCACGCAAAAAAGGAAAGCCAGATCTAAGGCAAAGGTCTGTGTCCAGATACGAGCTTCTTCTTTTTTGCAAAGACGAATCCATTCCTCCGCACCCGAAACCTTTTGGGAAGCTCCGAACCGATACCCCGAGAATACCGCCCAAAAGATTGCCAGCTGGTGTAAAAATGTATACGCGTGAAAGACTGTGATACTCTCCAACCAAAGACCCAGTCCGGTGCTCAAAATGATGAGAATCACAAAAACGCGATTGATGATATCATTTCGAATTCGCTTAAATTCCAGCTGTAATAGGGTGAACATAAATCCTCCTTGGGAAATGTCTATATTAGCAACGCTTACTTGCTTCCATTTTTACAGTGCGAACGAGTCTTAATCCCATAAAGTTCCTCGTCCACTGCATCCCTTCGTTTCAATATTCACCGGATCTAACTCCAAAAGATGAGACCCATAGACAAATGCAGGAATTTTATATCTTGTGGAACGATTGTCACCCGGAACAACACGTAAGGCGTCCACTTCTATATCCAATGTAGTCAATTTTCGACGATGAATTAAAATTCCAAACAACGCTCTAACAGAACTCGCGTCGTTATTTGATAAAAAAGCGAGGAATATCACAGTGAGCCGTCTCTCTCCGCACATTTGCATAGCTAGTGTTACCGTTGACGTGCAAACTAATTGAATATTCTCTTGATCAAACGAACTGCACTCGCGTACGATCGCCATTGAACCCATAATAATCAGAACCACAGTCACTGTCTTGAGATAATAACCCATCTTTGTCTTACAGTGATTATTGTCTAATGGGCTTACAAATGAATACAGCCCTGTAATAAGAACTAACATTTCTTTTACCAGATCCATTTTACCTGCTATTAACAGTACAGGTGCAATAAGTGCGAGCCTAAGTAAAGTTGCCTTGTATCCATAAACAGCAATTCGAAATTCTCTTTCATCAATCACATGACCTATTTGAAAAGGTATGTACCTGTTAATAATCGGATTTTTCATTTTCCAACATCTGTCGAATATGGAGTCTCTCATCGTCTTTAAACCAGATCAAAAAGCTACCGCTATGAACTTCTAACGAGGCAAGTAAGATCCCTAAACTTAGGAATGCTCTTGCAATAGTTTTCATCTACACACCTCCTTGTATGATCATATGGTACCATGAGATAAGCAACAAGAGACAATTCATGTCTAAACGGTGGTTATTTTTGATTTATCTATATTGAGTAAATTTCATCGTTATATTTATGGTATTTTAACGGTAGTACGATAGGTGTTGCCCCCAATCTGAATCGATAGATTCCCGTCATGTTTTTCAACGATTCGCTTCACGCTTTTCAGCCCGATCCCCCTGTTGGGATCTTTGCTACTATTTATTAACTTATCTTCGACCCACCTATTTTCGATTTGGATTGTGACCATCTGTGGAGTTTGTTTCATCTTGATTACCAGTATTCTCTCTTCAATGGACACTTGAAGTAACGCGTTCATCGCATTGTCCAAAAGATTTCCGATCAAAACAGCTGTATCCGTTGCATCCATTGGGATTGTTTTCGCGACACGCATATCGATCTGCAAATTTTCCGGGTAGAACATCGATGGATCAATTTTTTTATTCATCAATAGATTGACTCGTTCATTTTCACTGTAGTTATGAAACTTATGATTATCTACACCTTCTAATAGTTCTTGGATTTTTTCTGTTCGTTCTGATTCTTGGATTGCTAAGAGCCCCAATAACATATTGCTTATATCATGTTTATACCTTCGAATTTCGCTTTCATAATGCGCGAATTGTTTATAGTATTGCTCCTGCGCTTCCAATCTTAAAGCCAACTCAAAGGTGCGCTTTTCGCTCGTATATTGTCTTGTCGAAAACTCAAAAGCAATAAACACCAAGACCGAAAGCAGCAAAAGCATCATCTCTTGAAAGAACCATCGCAAAGTTGGTAGTTCAGGTGCGTTTACATCGGGAGAAAATAAAAACACATAGCTGGTTATGAGTGCCCATACTAATCCCATAACGAACTGCAATCGATTCGGGATGATTTCTTCTGACCTTTTATGTTTGACTATGATGATTTGGATAATAACAATACGTAACAACGAGGAGGTGAAGCCGTGAAAATAATAATTCGATAGCATGTCCTGCCCAAGTAAGTTAAAGATCTGAAAGAGAACAAGCTCAAATGCCATCGAAAGACCGATTAAAGCAATGATATACTGAACTCGCTTTTTCCAATGTCCTTCAAATAGAAAACTAATCCCCAATAACAAAAGTGTCATTGCAATACTGTTTGCTATAGGATTTCGCCATACATTTATATAAATGAGTCCAAAATATAGACATACCGTGATAAATGCAACTCGAATGAAAGGAAATCGAGTCTCTCCTAAATACATGGTAAAGTACCGAAAGATAATGTAAAACTCTGCTAAGTTGTTCACGCTGTGAAATAGAAGTTCCAATAAATCTCCTCCTCTAGTAATATGCAGTGAATGCCTTTCTTAGATGCTTGACCCCTTCTTCGCTAGCTTCTAGGTCACGACCGTCCCTGAGTCGTACAATAATCTTGAAAGTGGGGTCTATTTGGGGGACAATTCTAGATACATGAGACACTTGAACATATGTGCTTCGATTAATTTTGATAAATAGATTCGCATCTCCGATTCTATTGACGATACTTTTAAGGCTTTCTGTAGATTCGAATAAATCTCCATCCAGCGTATGAAGTACACTTTTTCTCGATTCTCTTTCAATCGATACGATTTCGTCAATTAAGAGAACTATTTTTTGATGGTTTTCGATTATTTCTAAAGACCGTCTTGGACCTGATTTCTTTTTGAGTACCTCGCGTAAAACCGATTCGAGCTCCTCTCTATCAATGGGCTTAAGAAGATAGTCCAGAGGGTGCGCTTTGTAGCCTTCCAATGCAAATTCTCGATGCGAGGTAACAAAAACAATTTCGCTTTGATGGTTCGTCTCTCGGATTCCCTTCGCAATAGTAATGCCATCCTCTCCGGGCATTTCGATATCCAGAAGATACAGGTCATATTCGCTAACCGTTCTTTTTCGATCTAGCACATTAGCATTACTAAAATCATGAATCATTAGCGATTCAATTGGGAGGATTTCTTTTATAAGACATCGTATTTGGGTGCGGAAGACTTCTTCGTCATCCAGAATTGCAATGCGTAGCATGATATTCCCCCTAGATAATTTTTGATCCGAAAACACTACTGCTAGTATATCACAGTAACCCGATAAGAATTTCCCGCTAGAATTCCAATTCTTCCTATAACTATTTAATTCACATATTTCCATAAAAAGAAGCCGTACTTTTTCCGTGTTAATTCTTGGAAAGAGTTCGGCTTCATTCGAAATATTTACTATCCTCCGCCCAGTGAGCGAAGGATTAGGATATGATCCCCCTCCTCAAGCGTATCGCCTGGCGATAGGGGTTGTGATTGTCGTAGTACTGTATACAAGTTTGCCTTGTCGTCCCATAGGGTGCCCTTTTCGAAGAGTTGGGACAGCAATTCTTGGACGGTCGCATGGTCGGCGAGCGTTTCTTCCGATTGTCGGTTTTTCGCACTTGCCATAATACCCAGGCATTTTACGGAGACTTTCATTTTTTGTATAAGTCGGCTTTGACCTCTTCCAGTCCTCCGATCTCGTCCAGGAATTTTTCCGTGGGGACGCCGGTGTCCGGGTCGTATCCCATGGTTTCGAAGAAATTCCTTGCCAAGAGCTTTGTGTCGATGTCGACTCCTTCAAGCGGGCCACTTTCTAGCGGAGGGTGTCCGACTGCGCGTTCTGACATCGTCATATCTTTCGGATAAATCCCCTCTCTTAGATTGAATGCGTGGCGCAGCGTGTAGATCCGTTTGCCTGTGTTGTTGTATTCTTCCGTTGATCGTACTCTTCCGGTAATCGCTTGATTCAGAAGCTCGTCGATCCCGGGTGGCGCGCAATATGCCGCAAAGAAGCACAGCCCGCTGCAGTTTAGCATTTCGATATGCGCCACGCTTGCGACGTCCGCATCGCCTGTATTTTCGTAAATGTATTTGGACGGGTCGCTTGATAGCATCTGCGTAAATCCGGCGCCTCCCTTTACATGCCTTCCCGGGCTCGGGTCGTATTGATAGGTTCTGGCGACACCCGGTGCAAAGCGCGCGTCGTGCATCGGAAGCTCGATTCCCGAGGCGGTTTGCAGATACTCTTCCCCTTTTCCAAAGTGTTTGGCGGCGTAGGCGGATCCGTTCGCCATAATTGCGCCGACGCCTTCACATGCAGCCATCTTTTCCGTAATGGCGACGATGGCTTCCGCGTTCCCCCATGTAAGGTCTATCCCGTCGAGCTCCTCTTTCGATAACATGCCGTTTTCGTAGCACTCCATCGCCCAAGCGACGGTCATCCCGGCTGAGATCGTGTCAAACCCGGCGCGATTTCAGATTTCGTTGCACTTTAGCATCGCGTGTTCGTTGCCGTTTAGGATGGTGGAGCCGAATGCGGCCGCGGTCTCGTATTCGGGGCGTTCCGTCTCTTTCATCGGCCAGGGGCCGTCATTCACCTCGTATGTTGCACCGCAGCCTAAAGGACAATTGGCGCAGTTGTATTTTTTCTTCTTATAGCGGTCGAGGTTCATCGCCGAAAAACGCTCCGCGCTTTCCTCCCCGTAATCGGAAATGCCTACGCCTTGCCAGTTTTTCACAGGGGAATCTCCGCTTAAGGCGGATGCCGCCGTCATCGCACCGGTTCCGTACTCGCCAAATGCGAGGGCCATGTCTCCCGTCTTTACGACCTCGACAATGCCTTTGTTCAGTTCCGTAATGCGGTCTTCGTCGTCGACTTCGATTTTCCCGGTTCCGTATACGACAACCGCTTTCAGCTTTTTCGAACCCATCACAGCACCCAAACCGCCCCTCGCCGGAGCTCGATGCCCGTCGTTGATCGGGCAGGAGATCAGCGACTCCTGTTCACCCGGCTTTCCGATCGCCATCACGCGCGCTTTCGGCTGTTCGACTTCGTCTTTCAAGATCGGGATGATCTCTTTGCAGTCGATCCCTGCAAGATGTGAGGCTTCTCGAATTTCCGCTTCTCCTTCGTGGATCCACAGATACACCGGTTTTTCGGAGATCCCCGAAATAAACACGCCGTCGAAGCCCGCCTTTTTCAGCTCGGGGCCGATATAGCCTCCGGAGTTGGCGTCGTTCCACCCTCCGGTAACGGGCGATTTACAAACGACCGCGTATCTTCCGCTGAAGAAACTCCGCGTTCCCGTGGTCGGTCCCGTCACGATTCCGAAGATATTGTCCGGTCCCAAGGGGTCTGCCCCGGCTGGCATTCTGTCGTACAATACTTTCGCTCCGATCCCGTAACCGCCGACATACTTTCTCGTCCACTCCTCCGGTAGCGCCTCTTTCGTGATCGCTCCTGTCGTCAGGTCTACAAACAATAACTGTCCCGCATACCCTTTCATTTTGCTTCTCCTTTCATGATTGGGACGCAAAAAAAGCCATGCGCGTCCCTTGGGGCACATGACTCCTTTCCGAACACGGGAGGCGAGCGGATTGCTCCACTCACCCATAGTCCGGCATAACCTTTCAGGCTAAGCCGAATCGGAGTAGTGTGTTGTATTATACTATAGTTTAACACTATATTCAATCTCTTCAAAAAAATCGAGAGCCTCTCTTCCATGGAGGCTCTCGATGCAGAAAACATTATCTTTTAATTTTTAGCCAGGGTCTCTCGTAGTCCCAGTTCAGCTCGACTTCACAGTCGTAAAGCTCCGCCAAGATCGTTTCGGTTACGATCTCTTTTTTCGGCCCGCTCGCTTTCATGATCCCTTCATCCAAAATGGCGACATGGGTGATAAAGGGGAGGATCTCCTCCAAATTGTGCGTCACATAGAGCACCGTTTTGTCGGACCCTTCGACTCGCGCCTCGAGCGCTTGCAGGAGTGACTCTCTTTCTTTGATATCCAAGCTTGTGCAGGGCTCGTCCAACACGAGAAGTTCGGACGGATTCATAAGCGCGCGTGCGACAAGTGTCCTTCTCCTCTCGCCCTCCGAAAGGGTCGCGAATCGCTTCTCGGCGAGGTGCGTCAGGTGAAAGTCTGCCAGCATGGCTTCCGTTTGCAGAAGGTCTTCCCGGTCGGGATTATCGTAAAGCCCGATGGTGAGGAACTTTCCGCTCGTCACGATATCCCGTACCGTCATTCCATATAGTGTCGAGAGATAATTGTGTAGGGTTGATGACACAAAACTGGTCCTCTTTCGGATTTCCTCCCAGGGTGTCTTTCCGAAGGTTTTTCCGAATACTTCCACAGAGCCGGTCGTGGGGTACGTAAGGGCGGGAATCATGCTAAGTAGGGTAGACTTACCCGACCCGTTTCGCCCCAAGAGCACCCACCGCTCATTCTTCTCGATTGCCCAATTCACGCCCGTTAAGATTGGCCTGCCGTCCCGACGAAAGGTGACATTTTCGAAGCGGACGCTAGTTGCGTACGGCTTCATAGACCAATCGTCCCATTTCGGCACATCCGATCACGGGTTCTCCCGCACTCGCGATGTCTTTTGTGCGAGCGCCACCGTCCAGCACCTTTACGACGGCTGCTTCGATCGCGCGCGCTTCCTCTTCCAGTTTGAAAGAATAGCGCATCATCATCGCGACGGAAAGGATCGTCCCCAAGGGGTTGGCGATGTCTTTTCCGGCAATGTCGGGTGCGGAGCCGTGGATCGGCTCGTATAGGTGGATCCCTTCCGTTCCCAGGCTGATCGAAGGTAGCATCCCGATGGAGCCTGTGATCATCGAGGCTTCGTCGGAGAGAATGTCGCCGAAGATATTGTTCGTCAGGATGACATCGAATTGTGCCGGATTTCTCACCAATTGCATCGCACAATTGTCGACATACATGGTTTCGAGTGTAATCTCCGGGTAGTCCTCGTGGATTTCTTCCACGACGGTACGCCACAACTTGGAGGTGTCCAGCACATTGGCTTTATCGACCAGCGTCACTTTCTTTCTCCTTGCGGTAGCTGAATCAAAAGCGACGAGTGCAATGCGCGCGATTTCTTCTTCGTTGTATTCTTCGATATCGTAAGCGGACCGGAGGCCGTTTTTTACCGATGTCTCGCGTGCGCCGAAGTAGATCCCGCCGATCAGCTCCCGTACGACGAGAAGGTCGACCCCGGATTCTACGATTTCATTCTTTAGGGGACTCGCCGACTTTAATGCGGCGTAGACGGTCGCCGGGCGGAGATTGGCGTAGAGCTCCAAGCTCTTTCGGAGCCTGAGGAGGCCCTTTTCCGGTCGAATCTGTGGGTCGACCGCATCCCATTTGGGTCCGCCTACGGCGCCCAAGAGCACGGCGTCCGCGCCTTTGCAAGCCTCGATCGTGGCTGCCGGCAGCGGATTGTTGTACGCGTCGATTGCGACGCCGCCCAAAAGCGCCGTGGTCGTCTCGAAGGTATGCCCAAAGCGTTCTTCGATCCCTTTCAGGACGAGGGTCGCCTGGTTTACAATTTCCGTCCCGATTCCGTCTCCTGGTAAGAGGGTAATCTTAGCTCGCATAGCGGTCCAACTTTCTGAGATAGGCCGGCCGATTTTTTTCGTATTCTTCGATTTTTGCTCGATGCTTTAAGGTGAGGTCGATCGCATCGGCCCCTTCCAGAAGTCTTGCTTTCCAACTTTCTTCGATCGCAAAGGGGATCACGATTCCGTCAGCGATGACCTTTTGCGACGGCAGATCGATCTCGATCGTCGTATCTGCGGGAAGGCTTGCGATCCACACTCTCTCTTCTTTCGACATGACGATCGGCAGATGCCCGTTGTTTAGCCAGTTCATATAGAAGATCGGAGAGTAAGAACCCGCGATGACGACCTCGATCCCATAGTCCTGCAGCGCCCAAGCCGCATGCTCTCGGGAAGACCCGCAGCCGAAATTGTCGCCCGCGATCAGGATGTTCGCTCCCTGATACTTCGCTTGATTCAGTGCGAAGTCCGGGATCGGCTTCCCGCTTTCATCGTAGCGCCAAGGGTCAAAAAGGGAGTCGGCAAATCCGGTTTTCTCCGTGCTTTTTAAATACTGCTTCGGGATGAGGGTGTCGGTGTCGATATTGTCCACCAGGATGGGTACCGCTCGACCCGTGATCTTTTCAAATGCTTTCATTTACGCCTCCCTGCTGTCTTTGAATCGGCCGTGAATGGCTGCTAATGCCGCCATCGCCGGGCTCACAAGGTGGGTTCTCGCGTCTTTTCCTTGTCTGCCTTCGAAGTTTCGGTTGGAAGTCGAGGCGCAGTGTGCATACGCCGGCACCTTATCGGGGTTCATGCCCAAACAGCTCGAGCAGCCCGCTTCACGCCATTCGAAGCCCGCATTTTTGAAGATCTCCGCAATCCCCGAGGCTTCGCACGCGCGTTTTACCGCGTCCGACCCGGGTACTGCGATCGCGGTTACGCTCTCGTGCACCTTTTTCCCCTTTAAGACTTCCGCTGCAATCGCAAAGTCGGAGTAGCGTCCGTTGGTACAAGAGCCCATAAATACATGCGTCACCGGAATGTCGGCAGGGGTTTGTCCCGGTTTTAGGTCCATATAAGCATAGGCATTTTTATCGTTTTCGTCGCGGATTTCGGGAAAAGCTTCGCCAAAGGACACGACTTGCCCGAGATTGGTTCCCCATGTGATTTGCGGCGCAAGATCGGTAATGTCCATCTCCAAGACCTGGTCATAGTCCGATTCGCTGTCCGTGTAAAGCGTCTTCCAATCGGCTATTGCCGCTTCGAAATCTTCCTCTGCTGGCGCATAGCGCTTCCCCCGCACATAGTCGAAGGTCTCTTGGTCGGGTTTCACCAATCCGAACTTTGCTCCGGCTTCGATCGCCATATTGCAGAGCGTCATGCGCTCGTCCATCGTGAGGGCTTCGATCGGCTCTCCGAAAAATTCCATCGCGTAGCCTGCACCGAGATTGTTTCCGAATTTTCCGATTAGCCCCAAGATCATATCCTTTGCGTACACGCCTTTGGGAAGTGTTCCGGTGAACCTTACTCCTAAGTTTTTCGGTTTGTTTTGCCAGATGGTTTGCGTCGCGAAGACATGTTCCACTTCGCTCGTTCCGATACCGCATGCAATCGCGCCGAATGCGCCGTGTGTCGCGGTATGGGAGTCGCCGCACACGACGACTTTCCCCGGTTGCGAGATGCCCAGCTCCGGCCCCATCATATGGATGATCGCGTTGTCGGGGCTGTCCATGTCGAAGAGGACGACGCCGAATTCCTCGCAATTCGCGCGAAGAGCGTCAAGCTGTGCTTTCGATACTTTGTCTTTTATGTCTGCACGATCCGCTTTAATGGTCGGCGTATTGTGGTCCATGGTGGCATAGGTGAGGTCCGGGCGACGAAGCGGGCGGTTGGCCAGCTTGAGTCCCGAAAACGCCTGGGGCGAGGTTACTTCATGAATGAGGTGCGCATCGACATACAGGAGTTGCGCCTCGCCTGCTTCTCCTGCGATTACATGTCGGTCCCAAATTTTATCGAATAAAGTTGCCAATTATGCCTCCTTCCTTCCTGCTCTCGTATGCATATGATTGATTGCATTGATATAGGCCAAAATACTCGATTTGATGATGTCGGTGCTCAAGCCCTTTCCGGAATACGTCTTTCCGCCGGCTTCGAGCTTTACGACGGTCTCTCCGACCGCGTCTTTTCCTTGTGTAACGGAGTAGATCGAGAAGTCCTTCAGCTTGACCTCTTCTCCCGTAATCTTTGCCATCGCATCGAATGCAGCGTCGATCGGACCTTTTCCGGTCCCGATATTTTCGACCATTTCATCTTGGACCTGCACTTTGATGATCGTTTTCGCGTCTTTACCTTCGCTGGTCGCGGTTTGATAGTCTACGAGCACGATTCCGTCTTCCACTTCAGAGTACGCGCCGATGACCAATGCTTCGATATCTTTATCGTAGACGGTCTTCTTTTCGTCTGCGAGTTCTTTAAACTTCACAAACAACGCGTTGAGCTCTTCGCTGCTCACTTCGTAACCGAGGTCGTTTAAACGGTCCTTGAGCGCGTGCTTCCCGGAGTGCTTTCCTAATACCATCATATTTTCTTTGAGTCCGACGGATTCCGGTGTCATGATCTCGTAAGTGGTCTTTTCTTTCAAAACCCCGTGCTGATGGATGCCGGCTTCATGCGCAAATGCGTTTACGCCGACGATCGCCTTATGCGGTTGCACGCGAACCCCTGTGATTTGCGAAAGCAAAGTGGAGGAACGCATGATCTCGGTCGTTACGATATTGGTGTCTTGCTTGTAGTAGTCTTGTCTGGTCTTAAGCGCCATGACGATCTCTTCCATCGCGGCATTTCCGGCGCGTTCGCCGATCCCGTTGACGGTACACTCTACTTGCGTCGCTCCTGCGAGGACCGCAGAAAGGGAGTTCGCTACCGCCATCCCGAGGTCGTTATGGCAGTGCACGGAGATCACGGCTTTGTCGATATTGGGGGTGTTTTCTTTGACCGCCCGGATGAACTCGTAATATTCCTGCGGGGTCGTATACCCTACGGTGTCGGGCAGGTTGATTGTAGTGGCACCGGCATCGATGACGCCTTCGATCACGCGATACAAAAACGGGAGTTCCGATCGCGACGCATCTTCGCACGAAAATTCGATATTCGGGCAAAGTGATCTCGCGTGCTTGACCGCTTCCACGGCTCTTTCATACACTTGATCCTCGGTCATTTCCAGCTTGTACTTCATGTGGATGGGCGATGTCGCCAAAAAGACGTGGATCATCGGGCTTTCCGCATACTTCAGCGCTTCGTAAGCCGTATCGATATCGCCTTTGACGGACCTTGCAAGGGACGCGACCGTGCTGTTTTTTACGACCTTCGCCACTTCCGAAACGGATTCGAAATCGCCTTTCGACGAAATCGCGAAGCCCGCTTCAATGATGTCTACGCCCATGCGCTCCAGTTGCTTGGCCATTTGGATCTTCTCGTTCAAGTGCATCGAACAGCCGGGGGATTGCTCCCCATCTCGTAATGTGGTGTCAAAAATTCGAATCATCTTTTCCTCTCCTTTTCATAAAAAAAGCCCCTGCATTGCAGGGACGTGTTTACACGCGGTACCACCCAAATTGCATGAAATTCATGCCACTCGTCATGGATAAGGGCATGACCCCCGCTTGCCTACCGATTCAGCAAACGCGCAGAGAAAGGAGTAGATTTTGCTTAATTGACCGGCTCGCACCTTCCGCCGGCTCTCTGAACAACGCCACAAAACCGCTTTTCTCTCTTGCAAATACAAAAAGTCCCTGAGTTTCCTCAGGGACGAATTACCGCGTTACCACCCAAATTGACTGCACAGCAGTCCTCTTCTCCTATCGTTAACGGGACGAACCGTCCACCCCTACAAAATTCAGGGTGAAAGCCGGAAAATGAGTAGCTTCTCGCTTTGCCACAGGCTCGCACCGACCGCCTGCTCTCTTTAGACTCTACGTAAAGCGCTTTTTCCGATTGCTGTAAAATCGAACTTAAGTGAAAGTATAACCCATGTTCGCAAAAAAGTAAAGCATATTTACAACAATCGGTTCATCTTGGTCGCAAACGTTGGAATTCTAATAGTTCCAAGAAGAGTGATGACAAATCTGTCGTTCATGTATATATATTTCAAACTAAGTATAGGAAGAATTGTAGAGTCAGTGGCGGAATCAGGGGATGTCCATAAGTGCGACTCTGAGGCTAGTCCTCACCTTCTTCTCTATCGATCGAGAGGACGAAGGCGAGGTGGAGCGCGTTGGACTCCCCTGATGGAGTCACGATTTATGCAAAACCATTCAGTTCATTTGACTTTGTCTACAGGTTGATTGGAACTCTAGTAGTTCCAAGAAACTCGCATTTGCGTTTCGGAATTGATTTCGATTCTAAGCCAATTGTTGTAAGCGATGACCGGGCCTCCGGTAAAGCCTTGGATCAACTGCACCTCTCCGATCGCCGTCGCATTTAGTCCATCGATTGCGGTAGCTCGCACGATATACGGTTCCGCTTTCGTCACGGTTGCGCCGCCTACGCGATACGTAAGCGAGTGTACCGATACGATCTCGTAGTCCTTCCAATCGACGGTATAAGTGATTCCGCAAAGCTCCGTACAGTGGCTCGGGGTTAAGGTAGCCGTGCCGCCGATCTTGCCGTCGGTCCAATCGCATTTGCCTTGTGCGCAGAGCTCCCCTTCATCCAGCTTATGTACAGGGAGAAGATTGAGCGCAACTACTTCGGTGTCCGTCTGATAGACGATATTCTCGCCTTCTTTCAGATCCTGCGGATTGATCGTGGCGGTTCTCACTTTCCCCGCCTCATCCTCTTCGATCGACGCTACGACCGCATGCGGTTCTTCCTTAGGGGGGCGCTCCTCTGTAAGGCCGGTTTGCCAGAGTCCAATCCAAGCGAAACCCAACAGCGTCAAGACCATCGCTCCGATTCTCTTTTTCATCTTCTTCTCCTTTCTTTTCACTTTGCTCTTTCAAAGCATAGTATATAAATATGGTATATTGCAAACGTTTACTTTCAGCTTGTTCAACTCCCATTCCCGCGTCGAATTCGAGTATTCGCCCGAGAATTGTTAAACTGCTGACTATGAGGTACGTGATGTAGGGACTTTGGAAGTTCTACTTCTATCATACCCTATGTTCCTAAGAAATGCACATGATTCGTAAAAAACTATTGCAAGAAAAAGAAAGGGCAAAATCTGCCCCTTCCCAGACTGTAGACAAACAAAGTAATTTCTTGAGATTGAGTGAAGGAGAGACCGGTGTACCCCTTGAGGCCATATCTTGGCCGAGCGGTCCGTGAGCGTGCCGAAAGGGGTATTCCGGACTCGACTGAACGGACTTTGTCATCACTCTGGAAAGGGCAAAATCTGCCCTTTCGTATTATCGAAGACTGATATATTTCCATTTGCCTGAACGCATGCGCCATGTGATCAGAATCCAGCGAATCAGCTGGTCGAAGATCAACGCAATCCATGCGCCCGTAAGCCCCATCTGTAGCACATTCACCAGCCCCCACGCCGCCACATTCCGCACGACCAATACGCCGATCCCGGTCGACACCAGAGTCCACATGGTATCCCCCGCTCCTCGAAGGCCTCCCGCCAAGATGAACTGCGAGGATTGGAAGGGTTGGATAAAGGCAATGATCTTGAGCACGCCGGAAGCGAGCAAGATGATTTCCGGGTCGCTTGTGTAGAGCCGCATGATGGTCGGGCTGAAGAAAAAGAAGCCCAATGCCACAAAGATCGACAGGATAACGCCGTAGTTCTTCGACTCTAGGATATAGCGCTCGGCTAAGTCCGGGTCATCCATCCCGAGGGAGCGCCCGGTCAGAGTGGATGCAGCGGTCCCGAATGCTTGCCCGATCGTAAACGACAACATCAGGATATTGAGTGAAAGTTGATGCGTCGCATATACGGTAGTTCCCAATCCCGCTACGGTGCGAACATAGAGTAAGATCCCGACTCGAAACAGCACTTGCTCGATCGCCGCCGGCACCCCAATTTTTACCAGATTGTACAGGATATTGCGGTCGAAGGCGAACTGCATGCGACTTAACTTTACCTTTTGCTTTCCCGCCAACAAGTATCGCATCGCCAGCACAAAGGCTACGATCTGAGAACATGCGGTCGAGATCCCGGCTCCGGTGACACCCAGTCTGGGGAAACCGAAGAGCCCGTAAATGAGAATGGCATTCCCGACAACATTAACCGCATTGGCGACCAGATTGATGCGCATCGGGCTTTTCGTATCTTGCGCACCTCGCATCGCGGCGAAGACCGCGAAGTTGATCGCTTGGAATGTAAACCCGATGATGACGACCTGAAAGTACATCCGCCCGACTTGGATCGTGTCCTGCTCGGCTCCAATAAACCGCATAATCGCGTCGGTATTCAAGAATCCGAAGATCGTAATCGGAATGGCGATAAACGCAAGTGTCAGGATCAATATATGGCGAAGTACCGACTCGATCTTGTCGTCTCTTCCGGCGCCAATATACCGCGCAATCATGGCGGTCGCCCCGGTCGTGAGTGCGCTGGCAAGCGACAATCCGATAAATAAATACTGATTCGTAATCCCGATGGCTGCGATCGAAGCAGTGATCCCCGCTCCCGTCCCCGAGTTGCCCAGCATGATCATGTCGACCATACCGAACAAAGTTCCCATTACCAATTCCAGCAAAACCGGCATCGCGATCGCAAATATGACTTTCCTACGTTTTGCAACGGTCTGCTCCAACACCCCACCCCCCTATTGAAATAAAGCGCAAAGAAAAAGCGGCGGCAAGATCTTCTCACCGCCGCCTTTCTGCATTATTGTATTGAATCCACTTTCTTCATGATGCTCTCTTCCATTTCGACCAACGCTTTTGCCGAATTCTCTCTTGAGTCGGCGCAGGCGTACATGTAGAATTTGATCTTCGGCTCGGTGCCGGATGGCCTTACCGCATACCAGCTACCGTCCTCATGCACGTATTTTAGCACATTTGACCGACCGATACCATAGTCTTCGAGCTTATAGTCATATACTTTCTTAAGCGGTGAACCGTTAATGGTTTGCAGCGGGTTCTTTCTGAAATCGTCCATAATGCGGCCGATGACCTGTTGCCCGTCCGAGCCTTCCTTTACAAGCGAGATCAGATTCTCCGAAAAGTACCCGTATTCGTTGAAGAGGTATTCCAGTACATCGAGTACCGTCTTTCCGTATTTCTTGGCAAGCCCGGCCATTTCAGCGATCAGCATCGCCGACATGACGGCGTCTTTGTCGCGTACATAAGTGCCGTAAGAATAGCCGATGCTCTCCTCGTATCCGAAGATGAATTCGTCATCTCCGCCGTTTTTGTCGATATCGTTGGCGATCGCGTAAATGTTTTTAAAGCCCGTCAGTACATCGAGCATTTTAACCCCGTATCCTTCGGCGATGCGCGTAGACAGATCGCCTGTCACGATCGATTTGACGATCACGCCGTTTTCGGGGAGTTTGTTTTGGCTTTTCAGATTCGAAAGGATGTGGTTCACTAAAAGCGCGCCGATTTGGTTGCCGTTTAGGAAGACATAATTGCCGTCTCGATCCAGCACTTCCATCGCGATCCGGTCGGCGTCGGGGTCGGTTGCCATCAAAATTTCCGCTTTCGTTTCATGGCCGAGCACTTCCGCTTGCGCAAATGCTTTCGGATCTTCCGGATTCGGGTACCCTACGCTTGCGAAGTCCGGATCCGGCATTTCTTGTTCTTTGACGATGTGTACATTGTCGAACCCTCTTCTCTTGAGGATTTCCTGTACGAATGTGTTACCCGTTCCGTTTAGCGCCGAGTATACGATGCTCACGCTTTTGTCGATCTCATCGGTGACGATTCGCTTTTCGATCTCCGCCAGATACGATTCGACGATGTCGTTTCCTACCATGCGAATAAGGCCCTTCTCGATCCCTTCTTCCAGGCTCATCGAAGGAATCTCACCATAATTTTGGAGAGAGTCGATCCCTTCTCCGATACGATCCGCGATGTCGTCTAAGATCTGCGATCCCTCTTCCCAATACGCCTTGTAGCCATTGTACTCTTTTGGGTTATGCGATGCCGTGATCATGACCCCTGCTTGCGTTCCCAGTCGTCTGACCGCATAGGAGAGTAGCGGGGTCGGGGTGATTTGATCGAACAGATACACTTTAATGCCGCATCCTGCGAGCACTTCCGCCGTGATTTGCGCAAACTCGGGCGACATATGCCGTACATCGTACCCGATGACGACGCCTCTGGCTTTACCGGTGTCGCCTTCTTGTGCGACCGCCTGAGCCAAGCCGTAGCTTGCTTCCGATACAGTGTAGCGATTCATCCGGTTCGTTCCCGCGCCGATGACGCCTCGAAGCCCTGCGGTCCCGAATGATAATTTTTGATAAAAACGATCCTCGATCTCCGCTTCGTTTCCTTCCAGTGCCTTCAGTTCCGCTTTGGTCGCGTCGTCGATATACGGCGCTTCCATCCACAATTTGTACGTCTCTAGATAGCTCATGGCTTCCCTCCTATGTGAAATAATATAGTCCTCGATAGAGTGAAAATCGATTCACCCATTCGGTCAAACTGTATTCTCTTTTATACCCCCAATTGGAGGTGATGATCGTCGTTTCTCCGTTATCTTCTTTCCGGATGCCGGTGATCGTGACCCAATGGTTGTTGAGGTCGGGGATCTTCGTATTCCATGTAATCAATAGCACGGGTGACTGATAGACCATGCCGCTTTTGATATACTGCTCCACATTGGCCTGTGTCCATCGCCAGTTTGCATTGTTGAGGTGAAGCGAAACCCCCTTGGACTTGGCGTAGTTTTGCAGCCCCCTGCCGATCATACCCAAGCTCACTATGCCGGCAATCGTAGGCTTCACAAATTGCATGATGTCAAGCATCACCATCGTAAAGGTCTCTTGATCGGGGACGGGGTGAGGAAAGAGCGCGTCGTAGCCGATTTTCGTGCGCGATAAATATAAGCACACATTGGCGAGTGCCGCCAATCCGCAGGATCGGTCGGCCAGTGGTTTCTTGATCTGCCCGTATTCCGATAACCAGGATTGCCTACCGCCATACCAATTGGGCGAGATCTTCATAAATTCATCGTCCAAATTCCATCCGGGCAGAGCCAGCGGCACATTATTCATCCTTTCTTACCCGTATGCGGTACACAAAAGAACTTTTTGGCGCACACTCAAATCCGGAGTTAAAGATCTTGCGATGGCAAATCCCGTGTTCTCCGAAGATCATGGTGGACTCATAGGTGCCTTTCGGGAACGAAAACGTGTATGGAGTCGTTCCGACATTGTGGAGGATCCAAAGATAATCCTCCTTTTCCGCAATTTCCATCCCGACCACTTCATCCGGTAAACCTTGCAAGAGCCGTACATTCGCGCGGATTTGATCGGCCGAGTAGCGGGAAAAGACCCCGGTCATCTTTCGGAAGGTGATGCAGTCTTTCACATAATGGTTCAGCTTTGTGTGTTTATTTTTCCGGTCCCACCGAATGCCGTTGATACTTAACGGCGCGTTGTAGGAGTTGTGGTTCATCTTTTTGCTTCGTTGGAATTCATTTCCGGCGTGGAAAAACGGAATTCCAAAGCTCATCATCGTCATGGAAAACAAAAGTTTACAATTCGGTATTTCGAGTTCTTCGTCTCCTGATGTGATCGCCAGCTTGTCTGCGATGATCAGGTTATCATGGCTATTAAAGTAATTGATGCTCTCCGAAGGCTCCGCTGTAATTCCCCGATGCGTCTTATTATAGGCAATACTGCCCAGCATACCCGTTTCCACTCGACTTTTTAGATGAGAGGCTCCTTGCACATACCCCAAGGTAGCGTCGTCGTTGCCACCGCGCAGCGCTTCTCTAAATTCATCGTTGAAAATCCCGAATCCGCGGTTTTGCTGTGTGCCTTTTAGCGTCAACCGGCTCGCGTCGAGGGCACTTCCAAGTGCTGCCCAAGGCTCTCCGTAGAGTAAGGTATCGGGGAAGATCTGGCGCGTTTCCTTTACGATTTGTTCGACCGTTTCGGTATCGATCAATGCCATCAGGTCGAAGCGAAACCCGTCGATTTTGTATTCTTCCATCCAGTACTTTAGCGAGTCGAGGATAAACTTCCTTCCCATCGGCAGTTCCGAGGAGAATTCATTTCCGCAGCCCGACCCGTTTGAGAAGTTGCCGTCCGGGGTCCGCCTGTGGAAGTAGCCCGGTGCGAGCATTTCGAAGTTGGAGTCAAACGCTCTGAAGGTATGGTTGTACACGACATCCAGCACGACCGAGAGTCCTCTTTCGTGCAGCGCCATGATCATCTTCTTGAGTTCGTAGATCCGGAGTACGGGATCGGACGGATCCGATGCATAGGATCCTTCCGGTGCATTAAAGTGCTCGGGGTCGTAACCCCAGTTGTAGTTATTGTCGTCAAAAAAGTACTCATTTTCTTCCAACACGGTAATAAAGTCGTTGATCGGGAGCAAGTGCACATGCGTGACACCGAGTTCCGATAAGTGGTCGAGCCCGGTTGCCGCTCCGTCGAATTTCGTACCGACCTCGGTGAGCCCCAAATATTTCCCGCGATATGCGCCGCCTGAACTGATGTCTCCTGTGAAGTCCTTGACATGCAACTCGTATATAACCGCATCTTGCGGTTTATTCGCGGGCCTTTTGTGCTCTTCCCATCCGGTCGGGTTGGTTCGACTTAAGTCGATCACGGCAGATCTTGTGCTGTTCATCGAAAGTGAGACGCTGTAGGGGTCCGTTACAGCGACCTGTTCGTTCACCAAGTAGAGGTAAAACCACCCGTGCCAGTCCCCGTTGATGGTTGCCGAGTGCGTACCATCCGCATCCGCATTCATCGGGACTTCTTTTCTTCTGATGTCGGTCGGTTTCTTATAGAGAAGGACGCTGACCGTCTCTGCGAGCGGTGCGTACACGCGAAAGATCGTCCTTTGTTTCGTGCAGTGCGCGCCCAACCGACCCTCGGCTACCGGCCATCGCATGGTAACAGAATCCTTTCTTTCTCATTTGCCAACTTCCACATCCGCTGTTGGTCCGTAGCGCGGCTCAAATTCCAAGCGTCTCCATTAAAATACGACCTCGTCAATTTTGACATCTTCTCGTGGTAGTCGTAGAAGCTTCCCAGCACGTGGAAACCGTCTTGGTAATCTTCCAATACTTTTTGAATCGTCCGAACGTCGAACGCCAGATCCGCTTTATGATCTGCCAAGAAGCGCAGCGCTTCCAGTCCTTTTGCGTGCGATCCGTTCTCCTCCGTAAAGAGGGTGATCCCGCCCGGCGCGACCAACAAATCTGCGATTTTTTGCGTATATCCGTGTGAAGAAGCCATGACGGCGGATCCGTGCAAAAGCGCGTCCGACAAGTTGACCGGGATGGTCGCTTGTGACGGCATGCGCAGGGGTTGGAACACGTCCGATGCGAACAACAACATACGCTCGACTTCGACGTCGAAGTTTTCGATAAAGACGATGCGCAATTTGTTTTGAATAAGCGTATCGCGCAAAAGCCATTTGCTGTACGCGTTAATCAAGTGCACGACCTCAGTTGCCATCTGATAATCCGGGTATGCTTTGCCACCGAAGAAAAAGGTGGTTTCCGGGATGTCCAGATGGGGCGTCGTCAAGAGTTGTTGGTGAAGCCTTGCTATATGAAGGATGATCAACAGCTGGCGGTTATTCTCATGGAAATTCCCGATATTCACGCTGTAAATCGAATTTTCGTTGATAACGGTCGAGTGATATTCTCGCAGGTACTCTGCGAGATTCTTTTTATTTTTGAACTTGATCTCGGCAAGCGCCTCGGGTTCGACCCTTCCCGATTCAAGACAGGAATACGTAAGCGGATTGTAGTGCTTCAAGTTCATCCGACTGGGCGCGATGAATGGCAAGATCTTAACTTTTGCTTTCGCCGCTTCACTTTCAAATCCCATACGTTTTTCAAAAAACTCCTTGTGCGAACTCGAAAAGACGCACAGCGATCGGCAAAAGTAAGCCGCGATATTATAGAAATGGACCTGTTCATTGCGGAAAATGCTGCGGATCGGTTGCTTCTGCCCTTCCCATACCGGGCTGTTTTGCTTCGCATACTCATCCATCTTTTGTAAATACGGCATGAGATGCGGGATCGTCTCCTCCATCATTGGGACGGACCAAGCCTCAAATGCTTCATCCGTTAAGATCTGGTTTCCGTAGCAGCAAGTATCTTGCACGAATAAAACGGCATTTTCGAAAGTATAAAAGTACTTTTCCATCAGCACGCAGATCATCTCGGGGATCCCGAGGATCGGGTGGATTTCGTTGATGTAAATTCGGATCGGTTCCGGGTTCGGGTCTGAGAAATACTGTGAGAGTATATCTTGTACGGTCGCCGATGCGAAGAAGTACTCTTGCATCAAGCGCAACTTTTTCCCGGGTTCATTGGTTTCGGCAGGATATAAAAATTCGACCAACGACCTTGCGTCGAGCGCCTGCACATAGGCTTTCACATACTCGCCTTCTTTAAAATGGGTTTCGTCGATCGAGTGCGACTCTTCCACATCCCATAGTCTTACGAAGTGGATTCGATCACAAAACTCCGTAAACACCGGAAAGTCGATCGCGGTTGCGATCACCGTCGCATCTTTGAACCGGACGGGATACCTTCGATCCGCCCAGATCTCCCATGGGTACAACGCTCCGCTTCTTTCCGCGACGACCGATTCCACTTGTTGATTATCGATAATCTGCTGTCGGAAAAACCCGCTTCGATACCGCAGTCCGTAGCCCATCCAAGCTTCTTCGCCGGTAAGGGACTCAATCATCCAAGCGGCGCCGAATCTGCCGAGCGTTCCATAACCGAGCTTCGGGGATTCTTCGTTTTTGATCAGGCCCTCGTAGGTCGAGCCCATCAGTTTTGCGAGTTCTTCGAGCTGCTTCGTCATGTGGAGCGCGAAGCCGCGTCGTCTCGTTTGTTGGCCAAAAGAGTATTCGAAGCTTAGAAAAAAGCGACTCGGCTTCTTGTGCCAAGGCGCGTTCTTCCAGGCTTCTCCAACACATTGCCCAACATATTCGGTTAGAATATCGTATTTTTGCGTTTCGCTGAGATCTTTCGGAAGCGCAAGAAATCGCCTGGCTGCCGTATCGTCGATAAAACGTTGCAATACGGCAGTTTCGGCGTTTTGATTAAGCTTTGTAGAGTTCATAGACTTCCTTATACAGTTTTCCGGATCTTTCCCAACTGTTGTCTGATGCCATTGCATTCTTTTGTATATGTGCGAACACATCCGGCTGGCGGTAATAGTACACGGCTCTTCTGATCGTATGAAGCAGATCATGTGCGTTGATATTGTGGAACGAGAATCCGTTTCCTTCGCCCGTGTACTCATTGTACGAAAGAACCGTATCCTTTAAGCCCCCCGTCTCTCTTACGATCGGCAGTGTGCCGTAGCGCATGGAGATCATTTGCGAGATCCCGCAGGCTTCGTATAAGGACGGCATGAGGTACAAGTCCGATGCCGCATAGATCATATGCGATTCGGCGTCGGAGTAGTAATTTCTAAAGGAGAACTTGTCCGGATATCGCCATGCGAAGTAATGGAATGACTCCTCATATTGTTCTTCGCCGGTTCCCAGCACCACGATTTGGATGTCGTCTTGCAAGAGTTGATCCAAGATATAGTTGATCAAGTCGAGCCCTTTAGCTTCCACCAAGCGGCTCACGATCGAAATCATCGGGGTGTCTTCACTTACGGGAAGCCCGTATTTTTCTTGCAGGATCAGTTTATTGATCGTCTTATCCTTTAAGGTCAATGCGGAGTAGTTTTTGGGGATGTCCGGATCCGTTTCCGGATTCCATACGTCATAGTCGATTCCATTGGTGATCCCGTGCAGTTTGTAATTATACTGCCTGAGCAGACCGTCGAGCTGTTCCCCGTAGTAGGGGTCCTGGATTTCCTTGGAATACGAATCGCTCACCGTCGTAACGCCGTTTGCAAACACGATACCGGCTTTCATGAAGTTGACTGAGTCGTAGAACTTCACCGCATCGTCGTTAAAATAAAACGGAGAAAGGCCGGCCAATGTCCCCAGCACATCCGCCGGGAACACGCCTTGATACTTGAGATTGTGGATG
Organism: uncultured Peptoniphilaceae bacterium; assembly: GCA_964522555.1. Lineage (GTDB taxonomy): Bacteria > Bacillota > Clostridia > Tissierellales > Peptoniphilaceae > JAAYQA01. Next base: position 45,132 of record CAZFWK010000001.1, read on the forward strand.
GTGAACACCGTTCGGATCGATTGATAATAGGGGTCCCCTCTTCGGAAATCTTCCACGAAGACATTGACCATCCCACTGTGCCAGTCGTTCGAATGGATGATGTCCGGCTTCCAATCGATTAGCTTCGGAAGCATTGCAACGGCTTTCGAGAAAAAGATAAAGCGCTCCGCATCATCCTCTTCGCCGTAAACGAGCGGGCGATTAAAATAAAACTGGCTGTCCAGGAAATAGACGGTTACCCCTTCCCATACAAGAGAAAAGATCCCGCAATATTGGTGTCTCCAGTCCATGTCGACATAAAAGTATCCGACATACTCCATCATGCTGCGGTATGTGTCGGGAATCTTACCGAAAAGCGGCAATACCAGCCTGGTTTCGATCCCCTCTTCGATCAATCTCTTCGGCAGGGAGCCCGCTACATCCGCGAGCCCTCCCGTTTTAATAAATGGATGCGCCTCTGACGCTACATATAAGACTTTCATGTCTACCTCTTAATGATCTGGCGTTTACCGATCGTGTACGGGTTGGTCGGCGAGCCGACTAAGGATACACCTTCCTTGACAATGGTGTCTTTATCGAGTATCGAGTTGATTACGACCGCGTCGTTTTCGATGACGGCACCTTCCATAATGATGCTGTTTTTCACGATGGCGTTCTTTCCGACCTGAACCCCTCTAAATACGATGGATTGCACGACCGTTCCGTCGATAATGCAGCCGTTCGCCAATAGCGAGTTTTCGACGCGCGCATTGGTGTAGTACATGCTCGAAGGTTCGTCTTTGCTCTTCGTCAGAATCGTGCCGTTTGTCGCAAACATTTCGACAAAGCTATCTCGATTCAACAGTTCCATATTTGCATCCAGATACGAGTTGATGTCTCGAATCAGGGCAACGCGACCGGAGTACGCGTACGTTTGCACTTTGTAACGGTCCTTATCCTTCAAAATGGCCGCCTTTAAAGAATCCGTGTCGTCGTTTTCGAGGGAGGCCTTTACCATATCGACGAATACGCTTTTCTTGATAAAGCCCATTCCGATATACATATGGAAAGTGTCTTGTGTTCCCAGATTGATCCCTATATTGCGTAAAGTGTGGTCGTCGTTTAGCGTCATTTTATCGTAGTTCAGATACTTGCCTTCTTTATCGTCTATCGTTTTGTAGATTAGCGTGATGTCCGCATCTTCCGATTTGTGTTGTTTGTACGCTTCTTTGATGTCGATCTTGGAGAGCGTCATCGGGTCGACGAAAAAGACATGCTCTTCTTTATTTTCTTCATAGAAGTTAAGCGAATCGTAAAAATTCACCATTTCATCCGAACGATTAAATTTCTTGCTATAGGCTGCGGGAAAGAACGATAAACCGCCAAATCTTCGGTTGAGGTCCCAAGCTTTCCCGTTTCCGATATGGTCAATCGTCGAGCGAAGCATGCTACCCGCATAGAGCGCGACATTGTCGATATCGTTGTTTGTGATCGTAGAAAGAGCAAAGTCGATCAGTCTGTATCTGCATCCAAAGGGAAGCATATAAGCCGGTCTGGACGCTGTCAAAGAACCGAAGTCACCCTCACCGTTCATGATAATGCCAATGATATTTTCCATAGTATCCCCTACTCTTTCGTGATTTCGTCTTCGGTTACAAGATAGATGCCGTCTTTATCTTCCTCTTCTTGGCCGATTCTCGCATCACCCGCTACCACTACGCCTTCGAGTGTGATCGCACGGTTTACTTTCGCTCCGGATTTGATCACGCAGTCGGATAAAATGACGGAGTTCTTGACTTCCGCTCCTTCTTCCACTCGTACGGAAGAGAACAGAATGCTGTTTTCCACAGCACCCTCGATGACACAACCTTCATTGATCATGGAGTGCTTTACATTGGCTCCCGCTGCGATAAACTGTGGCGGCAGATTCTTGGACTTCGTGTAAATACGCCAGTCGTCGTCATACAGCTTCAGTGCATTGTTCGGGTCGAGCAGGTCCATATTCGACTCCCAGAAGCTTCCGACCGTTCCCACGTCTTTCCAATAGCCGTCGAATCTCCATGCAAACATCTTCTTGCCGTCGTGCAGCATCATCGGGAGTACGTTTTTGCCAAAGTCGTGGTCGGATTCGCTGTTTCCTTCATCTTTGAAGAGTGCCGCGCGAAGCTCGGACCATGTGAACATATAGATCCCCATGGACGCAAGATTGTTCTTCGGTTCAGCCGGCTTTTCGTCAAACTCTACCACTTGGTCATTATCGTCCGTATTGAGGATCCCGAAGCGAGATGCCTCAGCCCACTCTACTTCGATAACGGCGATGGTGCAGTCCGCTCCTTTTTCGAGGTGATAGTCGAGCATGGCGTCGTAATCCATTTTGTAGATATGGTCTCCGGATAGGATCAGCACGTATTCGGGATTCACTTCATCCAAGTAGTCGATGTTTTCGAATATCGCATTTGCTGTGCCGGTAAACCATCGTCCGCCTACTTCCCCTGCAAACGGAGAAAGTACTCTCAGACCGCCTTTGTTTTTGTCGTAGTCCCATGCCGCACCGATGCCCAAGTGCTCGTTGAGTAAAAGCGGCTTGTATTGCGTCAAAACGGCGACGTCACGAATGTTTGAGTTCGCACAGTTACTGAGTCCGAAATCGATAATCCGATACTTTCCGCCAAACGGTACAGCGGGTTTTGCGACCTTCTTCGTCAATGCCTTCAGCCTGGATCCTTGGCCACCCGCTAACAGCATGGCGACCACCTTACCTTTCTTCATACTACACCTCCTTGTTTTTTTTCGGGACCGGCTTCTTAGGCGTCTTCAGCCGGATCCACATGGCTCCGAAAGGCGGCAGATCCACTTCGATCGAGTAAGGCTTGCCGTTTCTCGGGTTTTCACTTGCTCTGTAATAGGTATTTCTAGGCGTTTCCCCGCCGAACTTCGTCATGTCGGTATTGAGCACTACGGAATAGTTCCCGAGTGAATCAACGCCGAGCGGGTAAATTGGGCGCGGAACCGAGGTAAAGTTGTACACACACAGTAATTTGTTTCCGTCCGAATCGATTCGGTTAAAGGCGATGATGCTTTCTTGGTGATTATCGACATCGACCCACTCGTATCCGTCATAGGAAGTGTCTTCTTCAAATAGTGGTTCGGTTTTTCGGTACGTGTCGTTTAGCGTGGCGACATAAGTTTTCATCTTGTGGTGTAGTTCATATTCCAACAAGTGCCAATCGAGCGAATCCCATTCATCCCATTCGATAAACTGGCCGTATTCTCCACCCATAAAGACCAGCTTTTTACCCGGGTGGGCGTACATATAGGCGTATAGGAGTCTGAGTTGTGCGAACTTCTGCTCGTAGGTACCGGGCATTTTGTCCAGCAGAGACTTCTTCCCGTGCACGACCTCGTCGTGGCTGAGCGGTAAGATATAGTTCTCCGAGAAGCAATATGTGATGGTAAAAGTGAGAAGATTGTGGTGATCCTTTCGGAATAGCGGATCCATTTCCATATACTTCAGGATATCGTGCATCCAACCCATATTCCACTTGTAATTGAAACCGAGTCCACCCGTGTCGGTCGGCGCGGTAACCAGTGGCCATGCGGTCGATTCTTCGGCGATCATCAGACTGTCCGGGAAATATCGGAAAACGGTCTCGTTCAATTTCCGCAAGAATTTGATCGCGTCGACATTTTCGCGTCCGCCCATGTCGTTCTTCAGGTCTTTTCCGGTAAAGTCGAGATAGAGCATATACGCGATCGCGTCGACTCTGAGCCCGTCGATATGGAACATTTTTTGCCAAAAAATCGCATTCGAGATTAAGAAACTCACGACTTCGGGTTTCGAGTAATCGAAGTTTAGCGTCCCCCATTGGTTGTTTTCGGCTTTATAGGAGTCGAACCATTCGAAACAGTCTGTCCCGTCGAATCGAGCAAGTCCAAAATCATCCTTGCAAAAATGGACAGGTACCCAGTCTAAAATCACACCGATACCGGCTTGATGCATCTTGTCGACAAAATACATGAGATCCTTAGGCTCTCCAAATCGAGAAGTTGCCGCGTAGTAGCCCGTCACTTGGTAACCCCATGACCCGTCGAAAGGAAATTCTGTGATTGGCATCAATTCCACATGCGTGTACTTCATTTCCTTCAGATAGACAACCAATTCATCCGCGATCTCTCGATAAGTGAGTAGGGAACCGTTCTCATTCTTTTTCCACGACAATAAGTTCATCTCGTAGATCGACATCGGATTGACATAACTGTCATGAAGTTTTTGACGGTTTTGCCACCTCTTGTCATTCCATTCGTACCCACTCAGATCATAAATTTTCGAGGCAGATTTCGGCCTCACTTCCGCGTAAAAAGCAAATGGATCCGCCTTATAGCGTATTTCGCCCGAAGGTGCTACAATCCGATACTTATAAGCGTCATGTTGCTTCGCGCTTTTTACCGCGATATGCCACACCCCGCTGTTTTGTATGCGTTGTAGCGGTAAATTGAATTCGTGCCATTCATTGAAGTCACCTGTAAGGTTCACATATTGCGCGCGCGGTGCCCATACGACGAATCGAATGTACTCTTCCCCTTCAATTTCTACCGGGTGCGCTCCGAAGAAATCATACGCTTCAAAAAAATTCCCTTCGTGAAACAAATTCGCCCAGTAAGCCCCCTCCACGGGATAAATAAAATCAATACCTAATTGCATTCATTTTCCTCCTGATTGCACATTCTCTCCTCTTATCTCTATATATCTACCCTTTTTTTGCCAATTATCCTTCTCTCATTATAGCACGTGTTGTGTAGAGCATGTAGTAGGCAATCGTTAATTCGACGTTATCATTGTTCTTGCCTCTGAAAATGTGCGAAAGTTTTTTTCTAATCTTATTAATTATATACTATTAACGCAAGGAAGCACATCCTCCCTTTCGTTCATCCCACTGCAAACGTGCAAATTCAGCGGAAACATGGTATAATAAGAGCACGGGGGCGAATATGGTTTCGACGGGGATGTTGAAGCAGGAGTAGCGAGTCGTAGACTCCAAACTACGTTAAAAGTGGAACACTAAATTAAACGCAGAAGATAACAACTTCGCATTCGCGGCTTAATGCCGCTGTCTCCCTCACTTTCCCGTAGGGTGAGCTGAGGCATCAA
>CAZFWK010000002.1:0-17718 GCA_964522555.1 uncultured Peptoniphilaceae bacterium
CGCCTCAGAGTCGCACTTATGGACATCCCCTGATTCCGTCACTGACTCTACGATTTTTCTATACATCGTTCGCTATTGATATTCACGAACGAGAGGTTTGTCAACGCTCTGGGGCGATTGTAGAAATCCGGTCGCTCTATTTCGGTTTTGTGAACTTCATATTCGGATACACGTCCTTCATGAACGAGTCGGGGTAGCGTTTGTCGACCCATTGGCCGATGGCACTCTTAGGCGCATCGTTTTGATCGCGCTCTACCCAACGATTGACCGCCACCGCGCTAATGGCGATGTCGAACGCCAGGAAAGCCACGATGAAGATCGTAAGAAATCTTCTGGATACGAGCTTTAGCTTGACGATCAGGTTTACGACCCACGGATAGAGATAGCGCACGAATACGACACTCAAAACGCCCCAATAGAGCATGTAACGAAGGCTCGTTCTGCCTCCCAAAAGCGGGATGTCTGCACTTGTATAATGCCAAGAGACCGACCCGAATAGCATTTCCTGCGCAAAGCTCATGATCGCCTCATACACGCCGCCGATCAGCATCCCTGCCAGAAAAATCCAAGAGTCTCTCTTTTTGGCAATCGGCGTGAGGAGAAGCGCGAGAAGAATCGCTCCAATCCCGTATACTTGGCTAAACGGACCGTACAAAAGGCCCTGCCGGCTTTCGATATAGCCTTGTTTCACAAGGCAAAACAAAGTCTCGATCACATAGCCCGCCACCGAGCTGACCGTAAACACCCAAACCATTTCAGCCAGGGTAAATTGGCTCCAAGCACTTACGATATCGTCCTTGGCGTTCTTCCAAAAGCTTTGCCAAGTCTCTTTGGACTTTTGGCCAAGCTCCTCCCGCTGAAGCCGTGAATCTTCTTTTAGCACTTCCAATACTTCGGCATATTGCGCGATATCCGCCCCCGGGTACGCCTTGATCATACGACGCCCGCTTCGAGAGAGCAGATTGAGTCGATTGATCCGGCTCAGGATCGCTTGCTCGACTTCGTGGCTTTTTGCCGCGTCATCGTCGTCGCAGATGCGCCTTAGCCTGCGGATGCTTCCTGTGGGATCTTCCTTCTCATACCAAGGGAAATCCAAAGTATCGAGCTCGGCTAAGAGATTACGCATCTCGTCCAGCCGCTCGCTCATATTGTTGATACTCGAAAGCGTAAACAGGAAGTCCATTCCTAAAAGCGAAACTGCCAAACTCGCAATCGGCCTCGAATAATTGGATAGCAAAATCGCATTCCACGCGATGGCGATCGGGTGCGTCACATAGACGACCAAAAGCCCGAAGCAACCTTGTAGGAGGAATAACAGCACAAAAGTACGAAAACTCCATACTAAATCCTTCTTCTGCTTCGAAAACAGCTTGGTTTCAAAGACTTTCCACCAAAGCAGATAAAACAAATAGTATACCAACGACCCCAACGCAGCGGTCGCAAGAAAAATCCAGAGCGGCGTATGCGGTAAGCGCACGGAAAGCATTAGCATCAGCACGGCCCCTACGCCGTACGAGAGGATCCAAGGCCCTGCCAAAATACCGCGATTGGTGAGCTTTCTCGCCGACAACGACGCAAGCGCCGACTCAAATACCCATCCCAGCACACTGTACAGGAGGACGAGAAATATAATATGGGAAAATGAAAGTATCAAAGCAAACCTCCTTACCTTCTTATGAAGCGTATTCCTTACTTATTATACCCACCCGATATGCAATTAACGGAGAGCTTTCCGATTGCAACAAAGTCTTGTCGAAAGAGATCCGCGAGCTGTAAAATGGGTGCAGAAAGGCGGTTGAATGACGTGAACCAATCATACGATGTCGTGGCTTTGGGAGAGCTTTTGGTTGACTTTGCACCGGGACGAGCGCAGGGTTTTGGCGCGTGGCCGAATCTGCAGCCGATGCCGGGCGGCGCGCCGGGAAATTTTATCGCGGCTTGTGCGACCTATGGACTCCGAACAAGTTTCATAGGGGCGGTCGGAGACGACCGTTTCGGTACGCTCTTGATCGAAACGCTTGCGGATACCGGCGTAGCGACGGACGGGATTCTTCGGACAGGCGATGCCTTCACCACACTGGCATTTGTCATACTCGATTCGACCGGAGACCGGGACTTCTCTTTCAGTCGAAAACCCGGCGCAGACACCCTTCTCACGCTGACTCCTGACCATAAAGACATGATCCGCAACAGCCGCTGCTTTCACTTCGGCACGATCTCCATGACCGACGATCCCGCGAAAACCGCCACCCAAGAAGCAGTGGAACTCGCGTTGGATGCGGATGTGTGGGTCAACTTCGACCCCAACTATCGCGCGCCTCTCTGGAAGAGCATGGTTCAAGCTAGAGAAGCGATGCGCTGGGGCGCTTCCCGCTGCAACAGCATCAAGATCGGAAAAGATGAACTCGCCCTGCTCTACGAAACCGACGATTTCGAAGCTGCATTGGAAAAACTGATGGCAGAACCGAATCTAAAGCTCGCCCTGATCACGGACGGCGCACAGGGCAGTGAATACGTCACGCAGACGGTTCGCGGGCACGTCGACGCGTTTCGCATGACCGACACATGCGACACCACAGGTGCGGGCGACATCTTCGGCGGCGCGCTGATGGCGTGCCTCCTCGGTCGATATGATGACCTCCACGCAATTGTGAGCCTTCTGTCGGTAAAAGAACTGGAGCCGATGGTCACCTTCGCAACCGCCGCAGCAGCCCTCTCCACCACAGCCCCCGGCGGCATCAGCAGCATCCCAAGCCTCGAACGAGTCGAGCGCTTCTTATTGGAACGGTAATCTACGATGTGAAGTCCCCTGCAATTTTCGCCGGGGACTTCGTTTTTTCATAAAATTTTCTTATGAACCTATTAGAACTATTAATGCACCCTGCAAAACTATAATGTTATACTTAAATCAAATTCTAAAGGGAGGCAACATAATGAAATTGAAAAAATCCTTGGCTATCTTGCTCGCCGTTATGATGCTCGCGGTCGGCTGTACGACGAGCCAATCACCTGCAACGGAAGCACCTGCTGCAGAGACAGAAGCGGCAACGACCACTGAAGCCGCTACTACGGAAACTTCCGATGCGGTTGCGGAAAACACGGAGGATCTACCCGAATTGAATGTATCGTACATCTTTACCAATCATCAAACGGCTCTTTTTGTTGCCGCTTCAGCAGGCGAAAAAGTCGTAACGGAAAAATCCGGCTATTATCTCAAAGAAGAAATCCCTAAAGAACGTTATGTTCTGATGGATGGAGTGAAACCAGTCTCTCGTGTCAATTTGATTATCGCGAAAAGCGGTTCCGAAACAACCACGATGCTCGCACAGGGCCATGTTGATCTTTCGATCGCTTCAAATACCGCTTTCATCACCGCGAGAGATCAAGGAACGATGGTGAAGATCTTGGCACCGGTACATACCGAAGGGATCGGACTCGTTACCGCTACCGATTCGGCACTCAACAATTGGGATGATTTCCTGGCACATGTAGAAGCGCAAAATGAACCGGTTACAGTTGGCTACCACAGCCCCACTTCGGCCCCGCTTATTCTTTTCGAATCGGCTTTAACCGATGCTAATATCAGCTACACACAAAACCCGTCCGAACTCGACAAAGAAGTACTCTTAGTTGACCTAAAGGGTACCAGCAATTTGATCCCGGCACTTACTAGCAATCAAGTGGAAGCTTGGGTCGGACCTTCCCCTTATCCTGAACTCGCGCAAACGCAAGGTGTCGGTAAGACCATTCTCGATATGCGCAATATGCCACCTGAGGGCAAGTGGTACGACTTCCCCTGCTGTGTAGTTGGTGGCGCGGACAAGGCGATCGAAGAAAAAGAAGCGTCTGTACAAGGTTTCATCGCAGCCATGTACAATGCAGCCCTTTATGCCGATGCACATCCGGAAGAAGCGGCCATGATTACTGCAGATTTTATCGGGATCGAAGAAGATGCAGCAAAACTGTCCACCATCCACTACACGACCGACCCCAGCGAAAACTGGAACGATGGGATGAAGCTTACTCTGCAAGCGCTAAAAGACACCGACAGCATCACGGGCGAAATGAAGGAAATGACCTACGAAGAGTTCATGAAGTCGATGTATGACTTCCGATTTATCGATGCACTCCAAAAGAATTAATCCTCAAAACGGGCTCTCACGATGGTTGAAGCCAATACTACTACCTGTCCTGTTCCTGATTTTCTGGCAATGGCAGGCAAATGCAATCGACAATATGGTGATCCTCCCCACACTTGGGGAGGTTGTTGCCATACTGGCAAAGCCGTTTGACAACCTGCTTCGGATGGGTTCGATGATGGATAGCGTTGGGATTTCTCTAGTGCGCGTCTTGATCGCTTACTTTACAGCGATTCTTTTAGCCGTGCCGTTAGGGATGTTCATCGGATACTTTCCCGGCGTTCGCGATTACTTGTCTTTTTTTATTCATCTATTCAAACCCATCGCTCCGCTTGCATGGGTACCGCTGGTACTTGCATGGTTTGGGATCAGCAGTATCGGAACCCTAGTCCAGCCGGACAATGTCCATGTTTATTCGTATTTGCACAATATCAAGATTTCGATGCTGTTCATCATCGCAATTGGAGCATTTTTCCCGATCCTGACCAATACCATTTTCGGAGTCTCCACAGTAAGAGAAACCCTGATCGATGCGGCACGTACCCTCGGTGCAAGCAACAAAGATCTGTTTTTGAAGGTATTGTTGCCCGCATCTCTTCCTTCGATCGTCACCGGGTTAAAAACAGGACTCGGCATTGCATGGATGTGTTTAGTTTCAGCCGAAATGTTGCCGGGGAGTATGGCCGGTGTCGGGTACTTGATCACGCACGCCTATTCCGTCGCGCGCACCGATGTCGTCATCGCCGGAATGATCGCGATCTCGATCATCGGCGGAATGATCGACTGGATCTTCAATGCAATCGAAAGCCGATTCTTCGGTTGGAAGAAAAAGGAGACTTAAATGATCGAAATCGATAATGTATCAAAGATCTTTACAACTGAATCGAATGAAGAGGTGCATGCGCTGGACCGGATCGAGCTGACGGTGGAGCCGGGTGAGTTTGTGACGCTATTGGGACCTTCGGGGAGCGGGAAATCGACTCTTCTTCGCTTGATGGAGGGGTTGATCGCGCCTACGGAAGGCGAGATTCGTTTGATGGGTACGCCGGTTACCAAACCCGACAAGCGTTGCGGCATGGTGTTTCAAGATTACTCACTGATGCCTTGGCGAAATATTTTGGATAATGTCTGCCTGGGGCTCGAGATCCGAAAGATGAGCAAGAGCGAGCGCAAAAAGCAGGCGATGGCTATCCTTGCGAAATTCCACTTGGAGGAGTTTGCGAGCGCCTACCCGCATGAGCTTTCGGGCGGCATGCAGCAGCGCGCGGCCATTGCAAGAACGGTCGCCACCAAGCCCGAGGTTCTCTTTATGGACGAGCCTTTCGGCGCGCTGGACGCTTTCACCCGCATCCGTATGCAAGAGGAGTTGATCTCCTTTTGGCTGGAAGAAACGAGGACGGTCCTCTTCGTGACGCACTCGGTAGAAGAAGCAATCTACCTGGGCACGCGGGTAATCATCCTCTCTCCCCGCCCCGGCAAGATCCATAAACAGGTGGCGGTTTCTCTCCCATTCCCCCGCGACCGCTATTCCCAAGAATTCCAGGCCTTGCAAAAAGAAATCATGGGCGAAATGATCGCCTTAGACGAAATGTACAACCAAAATGCACGAGTGTAAGCGCATCACTCGTGCTTTATGTTACTATGGGGATAGCGAAAACGATAAGGAGTACCGCCATGATACATTTGGAACGACTGGACCGCTATCAGAAAATCATCGATGAACAAAGGCCGTTTGAAGGCGAGATGCTCACGCAGATTCGAGACTTTTATCGCATCGGGCTGACCTGGACTTCGAACGCTTTGGAAGGCAACTCGCTCACGGAAAGCGAGACAAAGATTCTGATCGAAGAGGGGTTAACGGTCGGCGGAAGACCAATGCGTGATCTTTTAGAAGCGGTCGACCATGCGAAAGCGTACAATTATATGTTCACTCTGATCGGGAGTCGTAAAATTACAGAGGACTATATCCTGACTTTGCATCGATTATTCTACCAAAATATCGAAGAAGAATTCGCAGGGAAGTACCGCGATTTTCCGGTGTTTATCTCGGGCTCTCGATTTCCGGTTACAAAACCTTCCGCGATCCAAAACGAAATGAAAGCGCTGATCGAATGGATCGAGGCCAAAAGGAAAAGCTATCATCCAGTCGAGTTTGCAGCTCTGCTGCACAAACGGTTTGTGTTCATCCACCCTTTTCAAGATGGAAATGGAAGAGTCGCACGGCTCCTTATGAACACCGCCCTCATCCAAGACGGGTACCTACCGACCTTGATCCCGCCGATCCTCCGAAGCGAGTACATCACGCTTCTCGAAAAAGCGCATGAAGACGACTCCCCTTTCCTCGATTTTATCGGCGAAAGAGTAATTGAATCGCAAAAAGACTTACTCCGCCTCCTCCAAATCCCGCTACCGAAAAACGACCGCCTTGTGTGAGACGGTCGCAAAGTGATGACAAAGTCCGTTCAGTCGAGCCCGGTATACCCCTTTCGGCACGCTCACGGACCGCTCGGCCAAGATATGGCCTCAAGGGGTATACCGGGCTCTCCTTCTCTCCCTCTCGAAGATATATTTGTCTACAGTCCCAAACGACCGCCTCGCGTAAGACGGTCGTTTTGCTTATCTGTGGATCAAGTCGTGTAGCGTTTCATCCTTTTCCATTTGCGCTTTTGCGTACGGGCAAAGCGGGATGATCTTCTTGTCGTTTTCTCTCGCCCAGCCTACGATCGCGTGCAGCATCTTTTTGCCTGCACCTTGGCCCTTCAGCTCTTCCGACACGTGGGTCGAGTCGATGATGATGATTTTTTCGCCGGACGGCACATAGCTCATAAAGCCCAACGCCGCCTCTTCCTTTTCTCCGATGAAGAATTTGTTGTGTCCTTGTTTGATTTCCATCTTATCCTACTTTCTTGACGGGGACGGGCTTTTTCATTTCGATGACCAGGTAGTGAGAGGGCTCGATCGCTTTGATCGTGAGATTTTCCTCTACCGATTCCAGCGCATCTCTCATTTCCAGTACTTCCCCGTTCACATCCCCTTTACCCTCAATCTGCACGAGATACGCTTGACGGTCTTCGGAAACGGCAAAGTCGATCTGATTTCCTTCGTCGAGCTCTACCACATAAAGATTTGCATCTTGATGGATTTTGATGGGCGCATCGCCTTCGTACGGGGATACGATGTGCAGCCATTTGTTTTTGCGCTCGTCCCATTCAAACAAGTGGTCGCCGTAAGAGGGGTCGTACATCGCGCGGTCGGGCATGATCCAGATTTGGAGGATGCGGAGCATTTCGTCGCCGCGATTGTGTTCGCTGTGCAGAATGCCCTTTCCGGCACTCATATACTGAACATGTCCTCGGGAGAGCGTCCTTTGGTTGCCCATCGAGTCTGCGTGGGTGAGCTCTCCGTCCACCACATAGGAGACGATCTCCATATCGCGATGCGGGTGCGTGTCGAAGCCCGTGTGCGGGTGGATGAGGTCGTCGTTGATGACGCGGAGCTTGCCGAATTTCATATTATCTTTATTGAAGTAGTTGGAAAAAGAGAAGTGGAAGGTGCTTTGCAGCCATCCGAGGTCGCTGGTGCCCATATTGGTATGATTCAATTTTCTTATCATGATTTGCCTCCTGTAGTTGTCGTTTTTCTTTCTTATGCTATAATCATAGCATGTACGATCAATAATGCAAGTATGTACTTAATGGTGATATACTGTCTAAAAGGAGAGTAATAGAATGAATCAGAATAATGACCTCTACAGTTGCCCGATCGAATACACCTTAGGACTGATTTCCGGTAAGTGGAAACTGGTCATCTTGTGGCACCTGTCGCAAGAAAAAGTCATGCGCTATGGCGAAATCAAGCGTTCTTTGGGCAATATCACGCACAAAATGCTCAGCCAACAATTAAAAGAGCTCGAAGCGGACGGCTTCGTCCACCGGGAAGCCTACCCCGAGATCCCGCCGAAAGTCGAGTACTCGCTCACTGAACAAGGCACCTCGCTCCTCCCGGTGCTCGAGACGATGAGCCGCTGGGGCGAGTCGCACCTCGCGCAAGAGGGGTAGCTTACTCGCGATTCAGCGCTTCCAGCGCCGCCCAAAGTCTCTCTTCGTCCTTCTCATGCGGCATGTGCAGTCGGACACAGTGTTTACCCAGCCCGTAATAGCTTTCGCCGTACACGGTGCGTACACCTTGCATGAGGAATGCCTCGCCCAGGTGCAGGGTCCGGTCTTTCGCGATGAGCATGCAGATCGGGACGGTCGGGGCGGTTGGTGCCATCTGCATTTTTTCGCCCAAGTGCTCATGTAGCTTCGCTTTTGTAGCGGTAACAAGCCGTATGCTTTCTTGCAGATGTGCTTCGTTTGCGATTTCTTTTTTGATGACTTCCCCGACTGCTCCGGGTACGGTATACGGGTGCCCCATGCTTTCGAGGAGGCCCGCAAGATAGGGAGAGGTCAGTACATAGCCCATCCGCGCCCCCGGTAGCCCTCGCCCTTTCGAAAACGAGCGGATCACAAACAGATTCTCGTACTTCAAGAGCAGCATCGCTGCGGATTCCTCCGGTGCCAGATAGTCCCCATAAGCTTCATCCGCGATTACGCAGGCGTCGTGGACTTTTGCCTTTGTCAGGATTTTTTCGAATTCGTCGAGTGGGATCGACTGACCTGTAGGATTGTGCGGGTGGTCCAGATAAACGAGAGCGGTGGTGTCATCGATCGCATCGCACACGGTAGAAAGCGGCAAGTGATAGCTCTCATCTTCTTTGAGCGGAATCCCGCGGTATGAAAAACCCAGCTGCTTTGCGTGTGTAATGTATTCCGAAAATTGCGGGCTGATGCCGACTACTCCGCCCAGCTCCGGGTCAAAAAGCGAATTGATCTTGTAGATTCCGTCGATACTGCCGGCGGTTAGGATCACTTGGGTAGGGGAAAGTCCCCATCGCTCTGCGATCAAAGCACGTAATTCTTCTTGGTTGTGCGGATACGAAGTCCAAAGCGCGGGGTCCTTCAGGTTCGCATTCTCCAATACAGCCGGATCGAAACCGTATGGGTTGATGCCGTCTCGAAGGTCTAAAAGCTCTGCTTCCGGCGCTTCAGAGGATGCATACGAGAGCGGTTCGATCGTCAATACGCTCTTTTTAATCTTTGCCATGTTTGCTCCACTCTCTTTCATCTGCTATTTCCTTCATGGTAATGGCGGGAATTTCAATTGTCAAGAATCGCCTAATCGACCCATTTTCTCTGCTATAATGATAGCCATAGGGAATGCGGTCTTTTTTTTAGAACCGCAGGTCAGAATCCAAAATAGAAAACACCGGAATAAAGAATAGGAAAAATGGATCATGAATAGCAAAATGAAAATCGACCACTCGGCGAGAGCGTACGGAACCATGCAATTGGGGAACGGAGTCGTGTTCGCGCAAGGGACAATCGTTCGGTCGGAAGGCAGTTCCGTGCGAATCGGGCATGGGACCATGGTGCTCGAAAACTCCGTGTGCATCGGTACCGAAGCGCATCCGCTCGCCGTTGGTCGAAAGACCGTCTTCGGGCACAAGTGCATCGCCATCGGTACCACCATCGGCGATTTATGCGAGATCGGAAACGGCACGATCTTCCTTCCGGGCTCGAGAGTCGGGAACTTGTGTATTTTCGGAGAGGGCACGATCGTCCCGGAAGGGTGCGTCATCCCGGACGGATCGGTCGTGGTCGGTAGACCGGGTCGCGTGATCCGAAAGATCACCGAAGCGGATCGCGCGATGATCGCGAGGATGCGGCGTAACGACCCGTCGCTGCACGACGAACCGGAGAAGATTGTCACCTTTACACAAAAAAGCGAGGAAACTATGGGAAAACTATACGAATACGGGACAAAGTATCCGACTGTGGATGAGTCCGCCATCCTGTACGAGTCGGCGGAGATTACGGGCGATGTCGTGGTGGGTGCGCACACCGTGATCGCCTCGGGGGTTCGGATTATCGGGAATTCGCACGGTCCGGTGCGAATCGGAAACCATGTGCAAATCCTGGAAAACACAGTACTACACCTATTGCCGGACAACGAGCTGATCATCCACGACCATGTGACGATCGGCCCGGGTTGCATCATTCATGGGACAATCTTGGGTGAAAACACGGTGGTGGAATCCGGCGCGATTGTGTGCGACTATAGTAGTGTGGGCAAAAACTGCCTCGTGAAGTCGGGTTCTTTGGTGAAGCAAAGGAGCCGCTTTCCCGACAACCAGATCTTGGAAGGGTTCCCGGCAAAGAGCATCGGAGAAAATGCCCTGCCTCAAGAAAAACCCGACTGGACGATCCGCTAGACTTATTTGGGCGGTGCTCCCGCGATCCTTCTTGCGACCGGTAAGCCTGTTAGCGTCCCCAGTACACTGCTCGGATATGAGGCGAGGATCGATGCAGGATAAGTAGAAGCCCATGCGCGCGGAAAGTGTGGGCCGAGCCCTGCGTTTACCGCGGTCATGAAAAGGGTCATAAAGGTTCCCATCGCGAGCGTCATCACGGCGGAAGACAACAGCACAAAGCGCAGGCTTCCAAACTCCGCGCCGAAATGCCTTGCGAAGCGGTGCCCCATCGGCACGATCGGGACGATCAGCGCAAAGATCGTGCTTACTGTAAAGGCGATCGCAAAACCGCGCAAAAATCCGCTCCATGAGACGGATCCGGTCGCAGCAAGCGGCATGACGAAGGAAAGTACCCCGTTCATGATGAGCGACATCCAAAGAAGCATCACGAGCTCGAATTTTGACATTTTCTTCAAGAAAATCACCTCTGTATGATTACTACCCATTTGCCGAATGAAAAGGAAGCGAATCGCCAAAAACATTCCCATCCGAAAGGACATTATATGCCAAAACTCAGCAATCGAATCGAAACCTTCACCGACTCCGTTATCCGCCGCATGACCCGCATCAGCGACGAACACGGCGCGATCAACCTCTCCCAGGGCTTTCCGGACTTCGATCCGCCCCAAGAGATGATGGATGCGCTCGCCAAAATCGCGCACACAGGCCCGCACCAATATTCCGTAACCTTTGGTGCGCAAAACTTTCGGGAAGCCCTGGCCAAAAAGCAAAGCAAAGCGATCGGGCGAACGATCGATCCCGAAACGGAGATCGTCGTCACGTGTGGCGGCACGGAAGCGATGATGTGCGCCATGATGACGATCGTAAACCCGGGCGACAAAGTGATGGTCTTCTCTCCGTTTTATGAAAACTACGGGGTAGATGCGATCATATCCGGGGCGGAGCCGATCTACATTCCGCTGGTTCCCCCTACGTATCACTTCGACATCCGGAAAATTGAACAGGGCTTTCGGGAGGGTGCGAAGGCGATCATCGTGTGCAATCCTTCGAACCCCTGCGGGAAGGTGTTCACACGAGAAGAACTGCTGGCAATCGGCGCACTCGCCGTACAGTACGATGCTTTTGTCGTGACGGACGAGGTGTACGAGCATATGGTGTATGAGCCGCACCGCCACACCTATGTATCGGCACTGCCCGGCCTGTTCGACCACACGATCACCTGCAACTCGCTTTCCAAAACGTACTCGATCACGGGATGGCGCTTGGGGTATTTGATCGGCCCGGCCGATGTGGTGGAGGCCGCCAAAAAGGTTCACGACTTTCTGACGGTCGGAGCGCCGGCTCCGCTTCAGGAAGCGGCGGTCACAGGGCTCGAGCTGGACGACTCATACTACGTAGCGCTCCTCAACAAGTACACGCAAAAAAGGGACTATATGCTGAAAGGGCTCGACCGAATCGGACTTTCGCACAATGTCCCGGAGGGCACGTATTTCGTATTGATCGACATCCAAGAATTTTTGGATCTCCCGCAGTTTCAGGACTTTACGGATCTCGAGTTCTGCGAGTGGATGATCCGAAATGTCGGAGTAGCAGCGGTACCGGGCTCGAGCTTCTTTAAGGAAGAGGTAAACCATCTGATCCGGCTTCACTTTGCCAGGAGCGAGGAGACATTGGATGAGGCGCTAAGGCGGTTGGAGGTATTGGCAGAGCTCCTTCCCGAATCGAAGCAAACGGGATTCTAAAATTTCGTGTCGTAAATTGAATTACAGAAAGGAAAAGCGATGAGCATACTATTTGAAAGAGTCAGCATCCGTAAATTTGAAGAGCGGGAAGTGGAACAAGAGAAAATCGAGAGTCTGCTTCGCGCGGCGATGGCAGCACCCTCGGCGCGAAACCAGCAACCCTGGGAGTTTTATGTCGTAAAAGATGCCGTAGTGAGAGGGAAACTCTCCGAAGCCAGCGAGTTCGCAACTCCCGCAAAGAATGCGCCACTCGCGATCGTGGCTTGCTACCGAAAGGAGAGCAAATCCCCCGTCTACTCGCTTGTTGATATGGGTGCTGCAGTGGAAAACCTCCTCCTTCGCGCGACCGAGCTCGGCTTAGGCGCCTGCTGGATCGGCGTAGCCCCAAGGCCCGATCGGATGGAAATTGTAGGCAATGTCCTCCAACTGCCGGACCACTTGGCCGCTTTCGCTACCATCGCAGTCGGCTACCCCGCAGAAGAACGCAAGCAGCAAGACCGCTTCGATGAAACGCGCATCCATTATTTGTAATATTAGCATAATTATGCTAATATTAAATAAAGAGGTGATCCTATGAAAATGATACGACCCGTTTCCGATCTTCGAAACAATTTTTCTGAAATTTCCCGAATCGTACACGATACCGCGCAACCGGTTTTCTTGACTAAAAACGGATATGGCGACATGGTCGTTTTAAGTATGGAAGCGTACGAAAATTTACAATTCGAAAGTGAAGTCTATATTAAACTACTAGAGGCTGAAAAAGAGGCAGATGCAACAGACCAGCGCTATTCGTCAAAAGAAGTTCTTGCAATGATAAAGAAAACTGCTTTAGGAAAATAGTGTGTATACGATTGAATATCTTCCCGTTGCTACACAGGACCTAGTGTCAATAGTAGAATATATCCAAACGAAAGGGAGTAACCCTTCCTCCGCTGAAGCTTTAGGGATTGCGATCTTTGAAGCAATTGGTGAATTAGCAAATTTCCCGTACATGTGTCCCGTATATCGTCCCCTCCGGACACTAAAAAAAGAATACAGAAAACTGGTGGTTGCGAGTTATGCCGTTTTTTATCAAGTAGAAGAAAACGAAAAAAGAATTCTTATCACAAGAATCCTTTATACAAGAAGAGATTTTGGAGCCAATCTATAATAGGCTCCATTTCTGTATTCACTTTATTCAAGTTGTTCGACATAGTCTTTGCATTCTTTTAGCGACCAGTCCGGGTTGATTTGGCGCAAGCGCTTGATCGCCTGGATGGATTTTCCGCTTCTTTTCAGTTCGAGCACCTCTTCATGGACCGTAGGCATCGGATTCGTTTCTTTCGACACGGTACGCACCGGCCCCCTTTCCAATCGGGCGAAGCGATTTTCGTGCTCTTCGATCCGCTTCTTTAAAAAGGCGATTTCAAAAAAGCACAAAACCACAGCCAAACCCAATGCGATTAATACAATGTTCTCCATTTCATCCCTCATAATTCTTTTTCATTACGTTTCTTATCACAAACACTATACCGCAATTGACTCCCTTTTACAAAAAGAATTGCACGAGAACCACTACCCCCGCAACGATCATCACCAGCGCGATCAGATAGTTTTTGGACGCAATGTGAGATTTCAGGTCGATCAAATATCCGATTCCATAGAGTGCGAGTCCACCGAAAAGGAACAGTAGGCCCAGGGGTACGAGAACTCGAAACAGCAAAGACGGGTAACCCGCATTCACCAAGACCACGGCCAAGAGCATCAAAGCTCCTACCGCACTGATGATTCTTCCTGCTTTGTAAAATTTGTTCACGGTTTCGCCTCCTTTACGCGTTTTCCAAATATGTCATAATCCGAAATGATTCCAACAGCGCATAAGTCGTTCCGGGCTTCTTTAAGTCGAGTCCCGTGAGCTCCTCGATCCGCTTTATCCTGTATTGTAACGTATTTCGATGGATAAAAAGTGTAGAAGCCGCATCGGTACTGTTTTTTGCGTTTTCCAAAAATTCTTTCAGTGTAGAAAGGTACTCGGTGCGGTTCTCTTCGTCGTACGCCTGCAAAGTATAAAGTGCAGGATGGCAATAATCGCGCAGCGGCTGCTTGCCTGTATAGTTGAAAAAAAGATCGTAGCAAGCGAAGTCGGTGTAGTCGTGGACCAGTTCGGTTTCGTAAAGCCGTTGCGCTTCTTTGATCGCCGACACCGCTTGATTAAAATGTCGCTTAAATTCCGCCAGTGCAGAAAAAGGCCAGCTGATGCCGACTCGAACCTGTTCTGCGAGTGCTAAGGTCTGTAGCGAAAGGATCTGCTCTTCGCTGATTTCGTCTGTCACAATCGCCAGATAGTTCTTATACAGCACGGGAATCCCACTTGGAAAGATGGATTTCAAGTTCATTTGAAATGCGCGCTTTAAGTATCGATTGTCGATCCGGTCGATAAACCGCGCCACGACTACGCGCATTTCCGGCGGGAACTCGTATTGGCTCGCACCGAAAGAGTCAAACCCGTTCGGGTCTCTTTCATCCAACAATTCATACAAAACCGCACTTTCTCTCGTATTCTGCAGATCTTCGGATGGGCTGTCTCGTTCATACGTATCCAAAAGGAGTTTCCCGATCATCGGGAGCATCCGGCGATGCTTGCTCGAGATCTCTGTGTGATGCGCGATCATGACGAGCCCGCCCGCCACATGCCCGCGGTCGATCAGCCGCGCGACGAGTTTCGGCTGGAGGTCACCCGGAAGCGTGATGGTATGGGTTTCTTCCCCGCGCTTGCTCCACTCTTGCATATTGCGATTCTCTTTCACCTTTTGCACAAATTCGAATGAGCAATAGCCTCTGTCGATGTTTTCCGCCCAAAGCGGATCTTCGATCGCGTAATTCGTGGAGTGCGCCAACACCCGGTCGAACGAGTTGATCAACACGATCGCATTACCGAGAAGGGTAGCCGCCTTGTTGATCAACTGCGTGATTCCGGTACCGGCTGTGGCAAGGTGCATCAGTTCGACATAGCGCTCGTTCATCTTGCTCTCTTCGGAGAGAAACGCCTTCGCGCGATTAAACACTCCAACCCAGTCCGCGGGGGCGCAAAGGGCAACTCCGCCTCCCTCCGGCACATCCTGCGGCTCGCATGCCGCGACCAGAAGTATGGGCCGATCGATTGCACCCATAGTCGCCCCAGGGATCGCAAAATAAAGCGTCTCGGGGTCTCGCGATACCGAAGCCGGGTCGTACAACGCAATATCTCTCACCTCACCGAAGTTCGGCTGCCTTCGAATTTGTATCGAGAATTCTTCTTTTAGTCGATTGATCAATTCCAAAAATTGCATGGCAATCCTCCTCTCTCATTATACACTCTCTTGTGCACCTTGCACAAATAGATGCGAATCTTTCGGTAACTTTGATATGCGTATGCAAAGGTTTTACATGCTATGATGAATCGAGCAAGAAGTGGTTTAACTGAAAGGAGCGATGATATGATTACCTCTTTTGACGTATTTGTACCCGCCCTAATGGGTAGCGGCTCTTCGTATCGGACGGGTCTTAAGGTTCGGGAATTGGGTTGCAGCAAGGTCCTGGTCGTACACGGTACCGGCATGAAGAAATCGGGAATCGCCGATCATATTTTGGGGAATCTGCACAATGCGGGAGTCGAGACGGTCGTCTTCGACGGCGTACTTCCCGACCCGACCGACACGCTAATCGAAGAAGGCGCGGAGCTCGCCAGAGCGGAAGAAGTAAACGGGATCGTGGCGGTCGGAGGCGGTAGCGCGATTGACACGGCCAAAGCGATCAATGTGCTGATCCACAATCCCCCGCCGATCATGCAATACTTCGGCGTACAAAACAATTTGAACCCGGGTGTTCCGATGGTTTTCATCCCGACGACCAGCGGAACGGGCAGCGAGGTGACCAATATGACGGTCGTCACCTGCACATCGTTGAACAAGAAGGACAGCGTCGTGAGTCCCGTATGCATAGCGACTTTGGCGATCCTCGACCCCGAGCTGACCTTGGGTTTGTCGCCCAAGATGACGTCGATCACCGGTCTCGACGCCCTCTCCCACGCGGTCGAATCGCTGACGGGCGGCCAATCGAATCCGCTTTCCGATGCCCTGGCGCGCGATGCCATCCGCACGATCCACAAATGGCTGCCCATCGCTGTAGCGGACGGCGCCAATCTGGAGGCTCGTGAGAAAATGATGCTGGCTTCGATGTTTGCGGGCATGGCATTCACCAATGCGCTCGTGCACTTGGGACATTCGATAGCGCATACGATCGGTGCACTCTTCCACATCCCGCACGGGCTTGCCTGCGCCGTTACGATGCCCGAAGTGATCGAATACGCATCCAAAACGGAATGGAAAAAGGTGCGGATGATTTGCGAGGCGATGGATTTGGAAGTACCCGATGATGCCACCCCCGAGGAAATCGGTCGGACCGCCCGCGTGGCGCTTCGCGCTTTCCTACAATCCGTCGGCACGCCGAATCTAAAAGAACTCGGGATCCCGGAAGATGCGCTGGAAAAGATCTCGCCTATGGTCACCGCAGACACCGGATTCGCACTGGCGCCGTACCGGATCTCAAGCGGCAAAGTGGCGAAGCTCCTGCAAAGCGCGTACGATGCGTAGCGAAAAGATAGGAGGAAGACGATGTGGTCTAAACTTACAATCGATATGACAAATCTCAGCGCGAAAAAGGAACCTTTGGACGAAGCCTTAGCGGGACTGGGCGGTCGGGGAATGATCGCGCAGTATCTGATGCAAAATGTCCCGCCGACTTGCGACCCGTTGGGTCCGGAGAATCACCTGATCTTTTGCCTGGGAACCTTCGCCGGAACCAATTTTACCACCGCACACCGGCTTTCGGTCGGTTCAAAAAGCCCGCTGACCCGCGGGATCAAAGAAAGTAATGTCGGCGGGTATATCGGGGCGCTACTCGCGGAACAAGGCATCAAGCTGATCTCCTTACAAGGCCAGGCTCCCTCCGAGGGATTGTGGCTCTTACACATCGATGCAAACGGAAGCGCCACGCTACTCGACGCGCTCGAGTACAAGGAGACGAGCAATTACGAACTGCGAGAAAAGCTGGAAAACCGCTTCGGCAAGGCAATCGCAACGGCGCAGATCGGCCCGGCAGGAGAGCGCGGATACGCCGGTGCTTCGATCATGGTGTCGGAGTTCGGCGGCGGGCATCCTTCAAGAGCTGCCGCACGTGGCGGTTTGGGCGCCGTGATGGGCGCTAAAGGAATCAAGGCGATCGTGGTGGAAAAGCCCTTCGCCAAGTATCAGCCGGAATTTGCCGACAAGGAAAAGTTTAAGGAAGCAGTCGGTGCGGTCAACCAATTTATCGCGAAAGAAGCGCAAAAGGATCCGTTCCACAATATCGGTACGGTCTCCACGATCGAAGCGACCGGGCGAAACGGCGTACTCCCGGTGGACAATTTCTCCGGCAAGCTCTTCCCCGACTACGGCAAAGTCGGCGCGAATGCGTTTATGACGAATCTCATGTCTCGGGGCGGAAAGAATAAGCAGGCGTGCCA
>CAZFWK010000002.1:17728-36491 GCA_964522555.1 uncultured Peptoniphilaceae bacterium
TATCCCGACGCGTCGGGCGAATACTTAACCTCGGGGCTCGAATACGAGACGATTGCCATGTTCGGCCCGAACTGTCACAATGCGGATCTCGATGCGATCGCTGAAATGGACCGTTTTTGCGACGACTTCGGGATCGATACGATCGAAACCGGAGGCGCGCTTGCTGTCGCCATGGATGCGGGGAAAATCCCCTGGGGCGACACCGACAAGATGATGGCGCTGCTACTCGAGATGACCAAAGGTACGGATTTCGGTGTGATCCTGGCAAACGGCACGGAGTCGGTTGGAAAGCATCTGGGTGCAGAACGAATCCCCACAGTCAAGCATCAGGCGATGGCCGGGTACGACCCGCGCAATACCAAGGGCACCGGCATCACATACGCGACCAGCCCTATGGGAGCCGACCATACGGCGGGCCTCACGATGGGCCGCGCATTCGACGACGCAGGCCGAGCCGCACAAGCCTACGCTTCCAACAAGCTGCAAGTCGCGATGTGCATCGCGGACAGCATGATGTGCATCTTCGCCTTTGCAAATGCCGTCCCGATGCTGCCGCAATTGGGCGAAATGTACGATGCGATGTACGGCACAAGCGGCGGATTCCCGGGGCTCGGGATGATGGGCGTGAAGACGCTCCTCACTGAGCGCGGCTACAACCAAATGGCGGGCCTTACGCAAGAAGACGACCGCCTCCCCGCATTCTTCTACGAAGATCGCTCTGAGGCTACCGGCTCGAAATTCGACATCGACGACTACGAATTGGAAGCCCTCTTCGACTTCTAATGATTACGGTAAACGGGAGCGCGTTCGATTTTCGTGAAAGCGAGACGCTGGAAGCGCTGCTCGCACGCATCGGGGAAAAAGGGAACGCCCTCACTCTCCTCTTGCTAGACGGAGAAGTGCTCCACTACGAAGAAAGTCGGCACCGAGTTGTGGAAGCCGGCGCAGTCATCCAAGTCATGCAAATCATCTCCGGCGGGTAAGATTGCCAAAAAAAGCCGACCACGCGAATCAATAAGCGGGGTCGGTTCTTTTTATGCTCGCCTGCGAATCAAAAAAGAGACCCCTGTTTCAGCCTCTTTTTTGCTCGCTTATCCTCTTAGTTCTTTCGCGTAGATCCCGATGCGATTCGCAGCCAAAATGGCCGCCAACACCTTGTCCGCGTCGACTTCAAACGGCATATTGTGGATCGTCTCATTCGGATCCGCTGCCAATTCCGCAACTTCTCGAAGCTTCGTTTCGTCGATCTGGGTAACGCCCAAGTCCGCCAGGCAAACAGGGAGACCTACATCCAAGCAGAACTCGACTACTTCACTGATCTCTTCCATCGGCGCATTTTCCAAAACCAACTGCGTAAGCACGCCGAAGGAGACCTTTTCGCCATGATAACAGTGGTGCGTCTCTTCCAAGGCCGTCATTCCGTTGTGAACCGAGTGTGCTGCAGACAAACCGGCGCTCTCGAACCCGAGCCCGCTCAATAGGGTGTTGGCTTCGATGATTTGCTCGACCGCATCGGTCAGCGCACCTGCTTCCTGTGCCAGTTTCGCTTTCAAACCCTCTTGCATCAGGATGTCGAAGCACAAATCCGCCAACGCAATCGCAGCCTTCGTCGGCATTCCGCCCACCATATTGGTCGCACCGATCGCCACGGCCATGCGCGCTTCAAATTTCGTCGCCAGCGCATCCCCCATGCCCGCAACCGTCAAGCGAACCGGCGATCGGACAACGATCTCCGTATCCATCAGGACCATATTCGGATTTGACGGCAGGAACAAATACTCGTCGAACACGCCTTCCTCGGTATAAAGCACCGAAAGCGCACTACAAGGCGCATCGGTAGAAGCGGATGTCGGGCAAACGACAACCGGCGTCTTTCCGTAAAATGCTACCGCTTTCGCCGTATCCAAAATCTTCCCGCCGCCCACGCCGATCACCAAATCTAGCGTATGCTTTTCCATGATCTTTTGTAAGCGATCGAGTTCGACTTTGCTCGCCTCTCCGTTGAAATAGTCCACCACAAATTCCATCGAAGCCTCTTTCAGCGACTTTTCAACCCGCTCTCCGACACGCTTGTAGCCGCCTTCGCTGATGAGGACCAAAGCCCTCTTCCCAAGCGGCGCCACATGCTTCCCAATCTCCACGAGCACATTCTTCCCCTGAATATAACGGGAAGGGCTCGCCAATACCTTTGCCATGATAACACTCCCTTTCAAAATCTAACTACCCAATCAGAGGTGATTGTAAACAATATCGGCGATGTCTCGGCCGGAGCTCTCAATACACAAATGGCGGTTAACACACTGGCACCCGGATTCGGCGCCAAATTTGTCGCGATCGCGATTGGCTTTTTCGCCTTCACCTCATGTATCGCACCGGCTTACTACGGCGAGTCGAATCTGATTTATATCATGAAGCGCCGAAGCGAAAAATCTTTGATCGTCTTACGCCTAATTATTATGAGCGGCATGATGTTTGGCGCATTGCGAACTTCCGATGTCGTATGGGCACTTACCGATATGGGCTTAGGATTGATGGCATGGGTGAATATCCTCGGTTTGCTCTTCATTAACGGAATCGCGATTCGCGCTTATAATGATTACATGGAACAAACCAAGAACGGCGTTTTGAATCCGGTATTCGACCCGGTTAAGCTGAAAATACGGGGAGCCAACTATTGGGAAGATCGACTTACAAAAGGCGACGTCGACCATATCTCGGCAAATTAAACTCAGTTTCTATTTTGAATTGAACCCCGTTCTAAAGGTGAGATAGTGCCACATGTGATCGATGTGGCTCTATCTTGCTCTCTTATCGCAATTTCTACACGACAAGGTTTGGGAACTCGTTTGAAAAATTCAATTCATCCTGATAATATTTGTATAAATACATCAATTGAAGGGGTAGGGTTATGTCCGAGAAATCATATATAGGGAGTTTAAAAACGGTAAAGTTCGAAACGTTCGCCACCGGAGATTCCATTATACAGCAATATAATCAAGCGAGAAGCGCCTCTCCTTTCCAAAAACTATCCGATACGGTCACCACGATTTTCCGAGATGAGATCATTCGCATGAACTTGCACCCCGGCGATCGTATCAATATATCGGAAGTTTCGAAGGCGCTCGATGTGAGCCGAACCCCCGTTGCCGCAGCAATGGACAATCTGGTAAATGAAGGGCTTCTAGAAAAAACCGAAGGAACGATGTTTCGAGTTGCCCCGATGAATATCGCGAGCTTACTCCAGCTTTGCGATGCCAGACAGGTAATCGAAGGCGGCGCTGCGTATTTGGCAAGTAAACATATTTCCGTTGCGGAACTCGAAATTCTAAAGGAGCACTGCAATCGATATTCTTCGGCGGTTTCGGCAAAAGATATCGATAAACGATTTGAACACGCAAAAATCGACGATTCGTTCCACTTCGTAATCATAAAAGCTTCCAAGAATATCCACTTAATTCAATCCTATCTTCTGATACGAAATCAGCTGTTGCGATACCGATACTATATCGATACGATCGAAAATCGTTCCGTCGTCGATGATGCCCTATTCGTTTCCGCCAACACCCATATCGCGATATTCAACGCTTTGAAACTGCGCTTATCCTTAACTGCAAAAGAAGAAGCGGAACGCGACTCTCAAAATATGCACATGATTTTTTCTGCTCTTACGTAATACCATCTCTGAAAACTGGAGGTTTCAATGAACAAGATCACATCGTTAACAAACGATATTCTCGAAAAGGAATCAAATTTTTTATCCTATACCACAAGAGTTCCGTACTTTCCTTTAGTCGTAGATCAGGCTAAGGGCATTATGGTAACCGATATCGAGGGCAACAAGTTTATCGATTTTCTTTCGAGTGCAGCAGTTCTAAATACAGGACATAACCATCCGAAAGTCGTAGATGCGGTGATCGCACAGGCGCATAAATTTCTTCACTACACACCGGCTTATATGTATCATAAACCGCATACCGATTTGGCGGAAAAGTTAATTGAAATTACACCGGGTGATTACCCAAAACGCGTCGCTTTTGCTATTTCAGGCTCCGTTGCTGCAGAAGGTGCGGTAAAAGCTGCGAAAGCCTACACGAAACGAAATCATATTATTTCCTTTATGCGATCGTATCACGGGACTACTTATGGTTCTTTAAGCGTTTCAGGCTACAGTGCGCATATGAGAAGTAACCAAGGCACTCTTATGCCGGATGTGCATTTCGTGCCGTACCCCGATAATTATCGCTGCTCCCTAAACGATTCAGGCTCACAATGCTATATCGAGTGTCTAAAACACATCCGATTACTGTTTGATACTGTAGTAGCACCGGAAGAAGTGGCTGCCGTAATTTTTGAGCCGGTTCAAGGTGACGGAGGTGTATTGGTTCCGGAGGTTGCGTTCTTTAATGAGCTCCACAAGATCTGCGCAGAATATGGCATCCTTATGATCGCAGACGAGGTGCAAACGGGATTTGGCAGAACCGGTAAGATGTTTGCTTCTGAATATTATGATTTCACCCCGGATATCATCGCGCTGGGAAAAGCGATCGCTTCCGGAATGCCGCTCTCCGCAATCGTAGCTCGAGCCGAGATTTTTGAAGCTTGGGGTGCTCCACAGTTTATGTTTAATACCTCAGGCAATGTATTGTCGTGTCAAGCTGCTTTGGCGACCATAGAGATCATACAAGATGAAAAACTGGCTGAAAATGCTCGTGTCATCGGAGACTATATGATTGCTCGCTTCAATAATATGAAGAAGAAATACGACTGTATTGGAGATGTCCGAGGAATCGGCTTACTGATTGGTGTCGATATCGTAAAGGATCACGAAACGAAAGAACGAGACACAAACAAAACCAAAAAAATATGTTGGCGTTGTTGGGAAAACGGCTTAATCCTTGCTTTCTTTAGCAGTTCCGTGCTGCGTATTTGTCCTCCGTTAATTATCACGAAGGAACAAGCCGAACACGCATTGGATATCATTGAAGATGCGATTCGAGATGTCGAAGAAGGTAAAGTGAGCGATGAAGTGTTGGAAAATATCAAAGGATGGTAGGAGGAGATTATGATGATAAAAAAAGGAGAATGGGTTAGGATCTATACAACCGTCTTGAACCCGGGCGAGAGAGCGAATCAAGTACCGGATGATACAAAACAGGTACCTCTTGAGATGTGGATTAAAGGCCGACTGCAATCCGATGCGCAAATCGGAGACACCGTCACTGTCATTACGCGTAGTCAGCGGGAAGCAAGCGGAAAGCTCATCGAAGTAAACCCGACTTATGCGCATAGCTTTGGAAATTTCATACCTGAACTCCTCGAGGTCAGTGAGCAGGTATGGGAAGAACGATTCGGAGGTGCACAAGAATGACGCGTAATTCCTATGAAGAGACGATGGCGAGAAAAAGTGAGATCATAAAAAAAGCCGTTGGAATCGACTACAGCAAATATGTTGTGGATTCAATTGCATTTGATTACGAACAGATGATGGATGATGTCGGGTACTCACTCGAAGAAATTCGATCGATCCAACTCGACCATGCGGTCGGAAACACGCCGCTGATTGAACTGAAAAACATCACAGAACTCGCAAGGAAATATGCCCCTAGCGGCATGGGCGCCCGAATTTTCATTAAAGATGAAGCCGCCAATGCCTCCGGAAGTTACAAAGCACGCCGCGCCGCTCTATCCGTTCATGATGCTAAGTTAAAAGGTTACAAGGGCGTCATCGCTGCAACCTCGGGAAATTACGGTGCCGCTGTTGCCTCACAAGCTGCGATGGCGGGGCTCAGATCCATTATTGTGCAAGAGACCTACGACTCAAAAGGACTCGGACAACCGGAAATCATTGAAAAAGCAAGAAAATGCGAGGCCTTAGGGGCGGAGGTCGTACAACTTTCAGTTGGACCCGAGCTGTTTTATACGGTATTGTTGCTCCTTGAAGAAACTGGCTATTACAATGCCTCCCTCTATACTCCGACGGCCGTTGCTTCTGTTGAAACGCTTGGCTACGAAATCGCCGAACAATGTCGAGAGAAACTTGGACGTGACCCTGATGTCGTGATTGCTACGAATGCTGGCGGAGGAAATCTGACTGGCACCGCGAGAGGCCTCTTGAAAGCGAGATGCAAGACAAAAGTAGTAGCAGCAAGTGTAAGCCTGCAAGGTTTACATATGGCCTCCGATTCACAGTTCAATTTGAAATCCTTCACAACAGGCCACACGGGCTTTGGGATGCCGTTTACAACTTGGCCGGACCGTACAGACGTCCCCCGCTCCGCCGCTCGCCCTCTCCGGTACATGGATGAGTATTGGACTGTAGGGCAAGGAGAAGTATTCTACATTACAGAGATGCTCGCGACGCTTGAAGGTTTAGAAAAGGGCCCCGCCGGTAACACCGCGCTCGCCACAGCTTTCGGCTATGCCCAAACTATGCCGAAAGATGCAATCCTGGTCGTTCAGGAAACTGAGTATACCGGTGCCGGAAAACATATCCAACCACAGCTATCTTTTGCAAGAGACAACGGAATACAAATATTATTCGGAGATCCAAAAGACGAGATCCCCGGTCAGAATATTATACTCCCTGCAAATCCGTCCTTAATCCGTCCGGTCGCTCAAGATATGGATCGATTGCGATTTTCCTTAATACGAAACGCACTCAAAGACAGGAAATCTGAGGTAACGGAAAATGAGTTGCAATTTCTTGCCGAAGAAACGAACACAAATCGGGAATACGTGTTACATGCTATCGCAAAACTTGACGCTTAGAAAGCCGCCTCCTCAAATCGATTGAGGGGGCTGCATTAACTTTTGCTTGCAATAAAAAAGATGGAATGGAGTCTCCCCCGTCCCATCTTTCATTGTACCTCACGATTAATTCGTTTCGGCCGCTTGGCCTCCATCGATATTGTATTGACTACCCGAAATAAAGCTGCTTTCATCTGAAGCCAAGAACATCACCAAGTTCGCAACTTCTTCTGTCTTGGCCAGTCGACCCATTGGAATATCGGAGACCGAAGAGCTTGTGAGCGCGCCGGAAGCTTTCAGCTTCTCATCCAGATCCTGTTTCATGCGCGATACAACCCCCGTCGGGCGAATCGCATTCACTCGGATATTATACTGTCCTACTTCAATTGCGGCGGTTTTCGTAAGTCCGCCTACCGCATGCTTCGACGTGCAATAAGGAGCCATTTTGGCTTGCCCGTGCCATCCCGAATCCGATGAAGTATTGATGATCGACCCCGAGTTCTGTTTGATCATAACCGGTAGGACATGCTTTAATCCTAAAAACATCCCGATTACATTGATCTCCATGGTTTCGCGAAATTCGTTTACATCTAAATCGATGATTGGATTGAGTTCGCCTATCACCCCTGCATTATTAAATAACACGTCAATTCGACCCCATTGGTTTACCACCGTATTGACAAGCGCAATGACGTCCTCTTCTTTCGTCATATCGGTTGGGACGGGAATAATTTCTCCATATTGCTTCAGATCATCGACCGCCCTCTCTAACGCATCGGCTGTTCTG
This sequence comes from uncultured Peptoniphilaceae bacterium, assembly GCA_964522555.1. Taxonomy (GTDB): domain Bacteria; phylum Bacillota; class Clostridia; order Tissierellales; family Peptoniphilaceae; genus JAAYQA01. The sequence continues at coordinate 25,263 of CAZFWK010000002.1, forward strand.
CCGACGAGCGCTACTTTCGCTCCGTTCTTGAGAAATGTTTCCGCGGTAGCCAATCCTATGCTCCCTGCACCACCGGTAATAATCGCGACTTTTCCCTCTAATCGTTTCATTGCGTTCCCACCTTCCTCGGCCAAACACCCCCTATCGGCTATAAATAGAGGATCCTCACCTGTTTTTTATTATCATATTCTTCGATTAAAAGTGTGTCAAAAATTATATACTGATCCTTTGATTCGTTTATTTTGCTTTTTTTACTATGCAATAACACACTTTTCCACGCAATCGGAACCGCTATAAAAAGGCGACGTCGATCGCCATTTCCGAGAGATCGAGCGGTTTTTGATCGTGGAAGAGCACTTGATACAGCCTCGAGCGGTATATGACGGGAGTTCTTTTTCGGCAGAGGGTTGCGAGCTTTGAGTCTTTTCTTGCGGTGAGCATGATGAAGTCGGCTTCTTTGGCTCCGGTGCGGAGGGTGTCGACGATTTCTTCTAGATTCTCGTTTGTGTACACTCCTGCTGCGAGATACTTTGCATCTCTTCCCTCTTTTGGGAAACGCGGTAGCCCTGCCCAGGCGGTCGGTAGCTTGGCGAGCATTTGATACGCTCCCGAATAGCGGGCGATGTGATATTGCTTCCAAGTCGGTTCGAACCGATACCCGTAGGCTTCCGGTGTACCGTAAAAGGCGGCGCCTCGGTCTTTCAGCCAATTCAAGTCGGCTACTGCACCGTCGATTTGTCCTTTTGGAATGATCCGGTCGCCTTCTTGCCCTCTCTTTGATCCCAATAGGAAGGTTTCCAGATCGTAGTCGAAGCGGTATTCGGGCATGCTCTTTCTCTTTTTTTCGAACATACGGATCACATCGGTGTTGTCACTGACGATCGTCGTCAAATAGAGGTCGACGCGGTCTTGGGTAGATTGATACATCTTTTCGTACATTTGCGAGATCAGTCGATAGGCCTTCTGGTGCGCGGGTGTGATCCGAAGCCCGCTCAAATAGGCCATTCGTATGATTTTCCCTCGCAGCCATATGCTACGGATCGTGACCGCCCCCATGCCGACCACGAGGTCTTCGGTTTCTTCGATCAGCACATAGAGCAGCGCTTCTTCCGATTCTCGTTCATAGGAGGCGATGACGGATGGTCTTCTCCGAAAGCTTACCGAGATCGCTCCTTCAAACGCGCTTTCTTCGAGAAGCGCCGCCATCCCCTCGTCGTGCTCGGGCTTTGCGAGTTCTACCCGATACGCGCTATTTCGGCGATTCATCCAGGTTCTCTCCAAGCGGTACATTCATTTTCTGCGATACTTCGTTTCCGATCGAAACGTTCATCGCCCAAAAGAGCAGCCACAGCATGGGTGATGAGCGAGGGGCGATTTGAATAAAACGCCGAAAGAGTTCCTTCGGTGTGTTGAAGGCTTTTCGCGCTTCGAAGCACCGGGTGGCGAGCTCTTCGGGCGACAGCTTTTTCGGGCGGAAGGCGAGTTCCCCGTAATGATAGCCTTCGGCCAGCCACCATTTGTCGTATAAGAGCTTTCCTTCCGCCTTCAGGCGATCGTAAAGCGGCGTGCCCGGGAAAGGCAGCAGATGGTTGAATGCCGCCGTGTAAAAGCGGTGCTTCTTCGAGAACGCGAGCGCTTCCGCGATCGTCTCCTCGTCGTCTTCGTCGTAACCGAACACGAAAGTCGCGTAGATATTGATCCCCGCGTCGTGAATCTTTTGTACGAGTTCATCTCTTTCTTTCAAAAGGTGATGCCGTTTGCCCATTTGGATCAGATTCTTCGCGTTTAAGCTCTCGAAACCGATCAGGAGGATTTCGCAACCCGATTTTTTCATCGCGCGCAGGAGTTCTGGGTCGCGCCCCACGGTCAGCGTTCCCTGCCCGGCCCATTTGATTTTCCTCTTTTCGAGCGCTTGGAACAGTTCGAGCGCATGCTTGCGGTCGGCGATCAGATTGTCGTCCACCAAAAAGAAGTACCGATGCACATTTTGTTCGACATCGCGCAGGATATCTTCCATCGGTCGCTTGTGGTAGCAACCTTCATATGCGGCGGTGATCGCACAGAATTCACAGTTGTGCACGCAACCTCTTCCCGTTTCTACGAGGCTTACAGGCAAATACTTCTTGCCGTTATAGAGGCCGATGTCGGGCAAAGTGTGCGAAAAAGCGGGTACTCCATTGTATTTTTCTTGAAGGGTTCCCGCTTCCAAGTCTGCGATCACCTCTCCCCACACGGATTCCGCACTCCCGATCACGAGTGCATCCGCATATTCCGCGGCTTCTTTTGGCGCCAGCATAATGTGATACCCGCCTAAAATGACTTTCGTTCCCAGCTCGCGGAGTCTTGCTGCCAGTGTGTACGCGCGCTTCGCCGTATAGGTTTCCACCACGATTGCGCAGGCATCGAATCCCGAGAAGTCCTCCCGCGTTTCGATACGGTCATCGTACAGATCCACCTCGTGTTCCGCAGGCGTCAGGGCTTTGAGCGTGGCAAGCGTTAAGGGCGCCATCTTCCAGGTGCCGATATACTTCTCGCCATTTTTCTTCCCGATCGCGGGGAGGATAAATAGCAGCTTCATCACTCTGCCCCCGGGATGTCGCTGTTGTCGGTCATGACTTCTCTTGTGTATTGGTGGTATTTGTCGGCATAGCCTTTGTAGCCGTAATTGAGCGGGATCGACAGCCAGGGCGCATGGCGAAACGGCTTGAGCCGCTGGTAGATGCTTCGAATCGAATACGTTTCTTCCCATGCCCAGGTGATGCCCTGCTCCAGCTCTTCCACGGTCATGTTTTTCGGTGTGAAGACACAGTGCTCCACATCGTACATCGCCCAGTTCCGTTCGAAAATGCGCCCCTGCTCTTCCAGTTCCGCATAGAATTTCGTTTTCGGAAACGGCGTAAGAATGCTGTAGCGCGGCAGGTCGATTTTCGTCTTTTCGACCATCTCGACCGTCCTTTCGAACACGGATGCGTCCTCTTCGTCGGAACCGAAGGCAAAGCAACCTTGTACGAGAATCCCGCGGCTGTGCAACTTTTCCATCAGCTCTTTGTAGTTCGCCACTTGATTGACGCCTTTGTTGATAAAACTCTGCGAACTTTGCGTGATCGACTCAAAGCCGATCAGAAGACCGCGGCAGCCACTTTTTTCAAACAGATTCATCATTTCGTCGTCGAGCCCGATCGAGGAGGTCACTAAGCCAAGCCACTGCTTTTTATATGGGATGAGCGCGGTAAACAGCGCTTTCGCGTACTCTCGGTCGGCCATCAGGTTCACATCGGGAAATACGAGGATCTTGGAGTCTAATACTTCTACTTCCCGCAGTACCTCTTGAATCTCGCGTTCGTAGACTTTTCTTCCGAATGCCGTCGGATACGCGCAAAAGGTACACGGGAAGGAGCACCCTCGTACCGCCTCGAGTGTTTTGGTGGTGATATAGCCGCGCGGCCGCAAGAGATCCCGCCTGGGCAGTGGGCGGCCGGCTAGGGTGAATCCCTCTTGCTGGGCATAATGCGGCTGTACTTTGCCGGCAGCAAAGTCCCGGATCATCTGCGGGAAGGTTTGCTCGGCAAATCCCGTGAAGATGATATTCGCATGTGCGACCGCTTCTTCTGGCAGCATCGATACGTGCACACCCCCCAGCGCGACGGGGATTCCTCTGCTTCGAAAGTAATCCGCATAGCGATAGCAACGGGGGGCTGTCCCCGTGATGACCGTCATGCAAATGAGATCGGCTTCCAAATTCAGGTCGATCGCTTCGACCGTTTCGTCGTGGATGCTGAGCTCCGTTTCCACATCATCCGGCACGAGGGCGGCCAGCGTGGTCAGCGTCAGCGGCGCATAGTGGAGCGTCTTACCGAAGTTTCCCCCGTGGCGGTGCATCGCGCCTGCGGGTGCCAGAAAAGCGATTCTAATCATGGTAGTCTCCTGTGAAGGTAAAGTCGGTTCGACCCGACAGATGGACGGGCTTGATGTCTCCCAAGCGCTGCCCGTGGCGCACGCAATTTTCCAAATATTGAGTAGGAGCGTCTCCCGTGATTCGAAAGACACGTACCGCCTTCAATTGCCCGAGCCTTCTCGCCAGACGGTAGTGGTGGTTTTCGAGAAGGCGTGCCTCTGCATCTGCTGGCGTGATTTCGGCGGAAGTAAACAGCACATAGCCTTTTTCTTCCGGTGTGAGAAGATAAAACCCTGCGAGGTCTGCAAACACCGCTTCGACAAAGCCCGGGGTCAGTTTTTCGCCGACGAGGTCCACCGTTTGGGTTCGACTCTCAAATCGAAGGAGCGGAATCCCCCTCAACCTCCCCGTAACGCGGACGAGGTCCCCACTACGATAGCGGTATAAGCCGCCCCCGGTCGTCGTGATCACCTCGTAGACCGCATCCTCCTCGATTTCTTCGAGCGAGTAGATCCGCTCCTCCTGTCGAAATTCGAGATATGTTCCGGCAAACGCGGGTAGCATCCCTCCGTGTGAAAGACTCTCTTTGGTGGGAAAGCTGACCATGCACTCGGTGGAAAGCAAGCCTTTCGGTTGCAACACGGTATGCGGAAACAAGGCCGCGAGCTTCTTGGCGTCGCCTTCTGCAGACGCATCCGCCCAGCAACTGATCATCCCCAACCGCTCCCAAAGGCCCTCGTAGGTGCGTTCTTCGACCGCTTTAAGCACAATCTGCTTTCTTTTTTCCGGCAATTTTCGTAGAATCTCACTGGTGTTCTCCGCCAAATAGTCGAGTAGGCGTACTAGCAGCGACGGATTCCAAATCGAGATCAATCGAAGATCCGGTTCCTGCAGCAGCGCTACAAGCGTCGTATTCGAGAACTCCTCCGTACTCATTCCGGGGGTGATCTTCGGTGTCACCATGATCCGCTCCATAATGCGCTTTCCGACCGCGCCGAGGTACTCGCCGTCGTCTTCGAACCCGACGGGGATTTGGGAGCTTTCCTCTTCTTCTTGAAACGGCGGGGTGATCATCCAATAGGCTTTGCCTCCGCTAAGCCCGCTGTAGCTCGAGTAGATGTCGTACAACCATGCTTCGACGCCGGTTTGAAACTGTTCTTTCAGCGTTTGGGTGTAGGGGATCCACTTTCTCTTTCCGCTCGAACCTCCGGTCGGCTCAAATAAGAGGACCGGTTCTTCGGTGAGCACCGCCTTTTCTCCTTGCGCGATTCGGGTAATCCAAGGCTCCAAATCGTCGTATTCGACTATCGGCACTCGGGCACGGAAGTCTTCACCCGTCGCGATTTCCGAAAACGAATACTCTCTTCCATAGGCGGAATTTCGGTTTTTTGCCAACAAGGATTGCAACAGCTCTTCTTGTGCGGGCCCCCTTCTATACTTGGCTGCCGAATGGCGATACTTCCACTTCAGCAGAGAGTAGACCGGGTTCATCGCGAATCCTCCCCGAAAAGCCTTCGTTCGGCGCCTTTTCGCAAATTCTTTCGCGAGAGCAATGTGATACAAGCCAGGTCGTCTCCTTCTGTAAAGCGCGGGTTTGCCGCGCGGAAGAATTCGTAATGCGGGTCATGGCTTCGTACAGACAGTTCCTGTAATTCCGATTTTAAGCGATCCTTGGGCGTTTGATACGCGATGACACCGCGCTCTTTATCGTATTCCGCCGGATAAAGCATCTCGCCCAATCCGTCCAACAATTGTTTCATATGGCTCGGAGTGAGGGCATCGTAGCGCGGGTAAAATTCCTGAAAAAAGGTCGGCAGGTATCGATAGGTTTTATAACCTTTTGAGATCAGAAACCAATAGAGGGGGCCTCCTTCATAATCGAAAAAGGCACGCGCAAAGCTCTGGGAAAGCTGCTGCGTTCCCCAATGCGCGCGGTCGATAATCGTATCACCCGAAAAGACAGCGCGAACTCCGTTCAGTTCGATGATCTTCTGCGTCGAAAACCCGATGACACCTGCCTCTTCCAGAAGTATCACGCAGTCTTTCTCCGAAAGATCCCTTTCGAACGCCTCTTCCAATACGCCGTCATAATACGTGGTCATCAGGCCGAACATTTGCCTTCTTTCCACATGGGTCAGCTCATTTGGATGTACGATTCGTGTCGTCATTCCTGCACTCCTAAATACATGTCCTGCTTCTTAAATACCTCTTTTCGAAAAAGGGGATTGTAGAGCAAATAGGTGAAAAACCGGTATGCGCTTCCCATATTGGTGCGGAGCTCCAGTGCGCGATACGCGATGCTTCTGGGCGAGTTGAAGCGCTTTCTGGCGGCAAATCCGGCTTGCGTGAGTTCGTCGGGCGTCATCTTTTTGGGGAGAAACGCCGCATGATTAAAGCGGTATTCCGGATGAATCCACCATTTGCCGTCGTAGAGGAGCCGCCCTTCCTTTTCGAATTGCGCGTATAGGGGCGTTCCCGGGTAAGGCATCAGGATATTAAAAGCTGCGAAGGTAAACTTGCTTTCCATCGCAAAGTCGCAAAGCGCTTCGACCGATTCGACCGTATCTTCGTCGTGCCCGATCGTAAAGGCGGCCCAGGTTTGCAAACCGTAGCTGCGGAGTTGCTCGATCTGCCTTTCGTACCCTTTCGATATTCGTTGATTGGATTTCTTGTTCATCCGCTTGAGATTCAACGGGTCGATCGATTCAAAGCCGATCACCAGACCCATGCAGCCGCTTTTCATCATGAGATCCATCAGCTCCGCATCTTCCAGCATATCGATGGATCCTTGCGAAACCCAGCGAATCCGAAGCGGGATCAACGCGCGAAACAAGTCTTTCGCCGCATCAAAATCCGCCACGATATTGTCGTCCACAAAAAAGACGAGTTTTCTCTTTTGCGCGCGGATCTCTTCCACCACTTCATTTACCTCGCGTACGGCATGGCGTGCGCCAAAGTACGCACTCGAAGCACAAAAATGACAACGATACGGGCAGCCTCTCGAATACTGCATAAGCGTAATCGGCAGATAGCCTTTGTTTTCGAACAATCCGCGCCGTGGGTAGATGCCTTGCTGCGGGCGATCTTGATAGCAGCCGCTGTACTTTGGCAAAAGCGCGCCTTTTTGCGCGTCGGAAAGGAGTGTGCCCCACACGGACTCCGCGTCGCCCACTACGATCGCATCCGCATGCTCTGCCGCTTCTTCGGGGCATAAGGTTACGTGCATCCCGCCCAGCACCACGCGAACCCCGAGGTCGCGGTATCGTTTCGCAATCTGATAGCTTCGTTTAGCCGTAAAGGTTTCGACTGTGATCGCGACCAAATCCGTTTTCTTGTCGTATTCGATCGGCTCCATCCGGTCGTCGTAAAATGCGATCTCGATCTCTCGAGGTGTCAGTCCCGCGAGGATCCCGATTTGGAGCGGTTCCATGCGCCCTTCATCGATATAGACTTTCCCCTTGCTCATCCCCATATTCGGTTTAATCAGTGTGAGATGCATGGAAATGCCTTCCTTCTTTTCGCGCGATTTCTTTTCGTGATACGCGGTTGAGCATAAAGTGGATCCCGGTGAGAACCGGGCTTTTGATCGCGGGGTTTCGTAGCCAGCGACAGAGCCCGCTTGTGGGAGAATAGAATCGTTTCCTCGCCTGTGCAATCGCTTCTGCCAGCGGTTTCGCGCGCACCCCTTTCGGTTCGAACGCCATTTGCCCGTAACGGTAGCTTTCATCCAGCCACCACGCCTCGCGAAGAAGCCTTTCATCGGCGAGAAGCCTTCGGTAGAGTGCAGTCCCGGGCATTGGCTGCAACGGGTTAAAGTTCACGACCGTGATGCCGAGCCGTTTCGCAAATTCTTCGACCTCATGCACACGCTCGCTCGTATCATCGTCATAACCGAATACAAAAGTAGCATACAGCAAGATCCCATGTGCATGCACACGTTTAGTGACGGTTCTTAAGTCGGTTCTTCGATTTTGCTGTTTTCCGATATTTTTTAACGAGTCTTCGTGTAGCGACTCAAACCCCATCAAGAGTATCACGCAGCCTGATTTCTTGGCCGCTGCGAGAAGCGCCCCATCTTCCGCGAGATCGACCGACACCTGGGCAGCCCAGCGTTTTTTGTGTTTCGCCAAAATCTGCATCAGTGCGACAAAGTAGTCTCGGTCGGAGAACAGATTATCGTCCGTAAAAAACAACAGGCGATGGGGAGAGTTTGCGATTTCCGATTCCACGACATCGAGCGCCTTTCGCCGCACCGCCCCCGGATACAATACCTTCACACTGCAAAAATCGCAGCGATACGGGCAACCGCGAGACGTCTCCATCAGCCCCAGCGGAAGATAGCCCTTCCGAATCGCGGGGTGATTTGAGTCAAAGCCCATGAGAGGCGGTTGGTTTGACCGGTACTGCTTCTTTAGCTGCCCGCTCTCGTAATCCGCCAAGAGCTGGGGCCAAGTGTCTTCCGCTTCCCCGACGATTATCGCATCCGCGTGTTCTTGCGCTTCCTCCGGTGCCGAGGTGGGGTGTATGCCGCCCATGACGACCGTCTTTCCCGCTTGGCGGAAACGATCCGAAAGTGCATAGCCGCGCGCCGCCGAAAATGTATCGACCGAAAGCGCCACCAAGTCCGCATCGATCGTCTCCGGTAGAGGCGCGATCCGCTCGTCGTAAAAGAGAAGGCGATGCCCCGGAGATAAAGCATCCAAGATCGCAAACAAAATCGGCTGCATCGCGTCATGATGCCGGCCTTCAAACATATTCACGAGAATTACGGCGATCTCCATATTTTCTCCCTTGGTACAGACTTGATACTTCATGATTTGATTATAACGGATTGGGATCGAGAAAAAAAGTTACGGATTTAGATGGAAAGGCCTCGGTGCACATCACACCGAGGCCTTCGTCTGTCCATAAGAACTATCTTTTGCGATTCGATTGATCCTCTTTTCTCACTTTCCATAGCTCCTTATAGCGCTTGATTCCAAAGCGGCCGGTATCGCCCGCTCCTTTTGCCACCAATTGAAAGAAGTCTTGCTTCCAAAGGTATATCCGCAACACGAGCAAGATGAGGAAGATGCCCAAACCCAGCAATAAAAAGACGACCGAGACCGGATTTTCCGCATACATCGCTTTTGCAAAGAGGCTTGCGGCTGCAAGATATCTTGTAAAGAATGCATTCGCGGGGGATGGCAACTCGATCAAAGTATTCGTGCCGCCATCGAAGCCGGTCACCATATAGTGATAGTAGCTGTCCGAAGCCAAGAGCTCCGCCCCCGCTCCTCCCGTGATGATATAGTGAACGTCGTCTTTCATAAAATCAAAATGACTGTGAATGTGCGACAAATATACGGTATCGACACCATGGTCTTGCATCAGTGATTCGAACTTAAGCGCTTCATCAGGATCTTGAAAACCGTGGTTCATGCTCTTGCTTACATTAATGCTCAAAGCATAGCTCTCCGGATTGATGTTTTCCAACCGGATTGCATGACCTTTCTGGCTCTTCCCTTCGATCTGAATCGATGGAAGCGGCGAAAGCGCGCGGATTACCAAACTTTGTGAACCATCGGTTTCTCTTTGAAGGCCTTTCACAAACCCGCCTTTCACCCTCACTTGCGCCGATTCCCAGGTGTAATCCGATGTCGATTCGTACGGATCGAATTGCAAGGGTACACTTTCAAACCCTTTGTCGACTGTATACGAGGCATTCGCATTGTACAAGAAAGACGCAATCCCGATGCCCAAAGACACAACGAGCGCCACTATGGCAATCGTGATCCATTTTCGCAGTTTCATGACACCCTCCCCTCCCAAGACCTTCAATCATTCCATCCACTACCTCTATTATCGCACAGATTCCCGTGAATCCTTCGAATATCGCTCAAATCAGTTCCTATCGATTGACAATCTAACAATCGTTAGGTAAAATAATTCTAACGACTGTTAGATTGGAGGAGAAAGGGATGTCTACCCTCGATACGAGGCAAAGAATCTTAGAAATTTCCTTGGATTTATTCTCAAAACAAGGATTTTCAGCCGTTTCCGTACGGGATATTTGCCGTATGGTCGGCATCAAAGAGAGTACAATTTATTATCATTTCACAAATAAGCGCGCGATCTTTACCGCGCTTCTCGATTCGTTTGAAAGCAAGGCGCTCTCGCTGATGGATCGATTCGACCGAGCGATCGATTCACTGGAAGCGCGCGGCACTTACTCCACAGTGGGGATAGCAAAAGGGTATTTCGAAGAGTACTTACTGGACGAGTTTTGCAACGCCTTTTTACGCATACTCACGATCGAACAATTTCACGATCCCGAGATCCGGCTAATTTACGATCGCTGGATGTTTGAAGAACCGCTCTTGTACCAAGAGAAGATCTTCCGCTTCCTGATCGAAAAAGGCTTGGCCCCGCCCGGTGACCCGAAACGGATCGCCACCGGGTATTACGCGACGATCTTTTTTCACTTTCAGCGCTTTCTTTTAAGCGGCGATCTGACGGATGAAAAAAAGGAGCTCTTTTTATCGCATGTCGATTTACAGGCGCAACCATTCTTGAGCCGTTAGGAGATGCATCATGCGAAATATCATCATCACCGGTGCCAATCAGGGCATTGGCTATTATATGGCGGAAAAGTTCCTGGCAATGGGCGACCGCATCGCAATACTCGATATCGAGACCGATAATTTGAGAATCTTAGAGAATCAATACGGGGACCGTCTCTGCACATACGAATGCGATCTCACAGAAACAGAAGCCGTTTGTGACGCCGTATCGGATTTCGTCAAGCGATTCGGCTCGGTCGAGATCGCCATCCACAATGCTTGTATTTGCACATTCGAACCCATGCAAAGCACAGCGATCGATACCTACAAACGCGTTTACGATGTGAATTTTCTGGGCGCGGTACGGCTTACTAAGGCCGTCATTCCGTATATGGAAGCCCAAGGAAAGGGCAAGGTGATCTTCACGAGTTCCGGTGTCGGCGTGACGGGTTTCATTCACATCAGCCCCTATGCTGCCAGCAAAGGAGCATTGGAATCCTTCGCAAAGTGCATGAATTGTGAATATGCAGGAAAGGAAATCACCTTTCATCTATTTCATCCGCCCCTCACCAACACGAAGTCCGCATCCCCGCTACCGATACCGGCTCAAATGAAGGCGGACCCCAAAACGGTAGGCTACGGATTGGCGAAAAACGCCTCCCGCAATTCTTTCGTCATCTGCCATTCCTTTTCTCAAAAAATGCAGATGCGCCTTTGTTATCTGCTCCCAAATCCGATCGGGAAGCTGATGAGCAAGATGACCTCCTCACAAAAAACGGAAGAGGAGGCGTC
>CAZFWK010000002.1:36591-37860 GCA_964522555.1 uncultured Peptoniphilaceae bacterium
ATCGCGATCTATTCAGTCCCCGGGCCAAATCCGTCGATTCGATACTCAATCGTACTATTTGCGCGCAACTCGGCAAGATACGCATCATAATCGTTGCCCGGGCGATCGGAATCGAACCACGCTTCATGTAACTGCAGTATGTAGCTGCGAACCATCATATCCGTCCAAACTTCATCGGAAACTTGCAGTGTTTTGAGGAACTCCTCATACTCCATCCCCTTCTCGTTGGCTATACTCTCTCTCATTTCTTTCATCTCCGCGTCGAGATCCTCTTGACTCGGCATTTGATTCTGCTTCTTTAAGTCTTCGCGACAAAGCTCATAATGGATCATGGATTCCAGTATCATCCTTTTGGTCTCAATTTCGTCATCGACGGAAAGCAACTCATCCTCAGGCGTTTGGACCCCGGGCTCCCCTCGATACGGATTGTACAATTTACGATATTCCGAGATCAAAATCTTCTTGCCATTCACAATCGCAATCGCATCCTTGTTGTTTTCGCAACCGACAAACAAAAGCAATCCCATTGCCAAAAAAAGTATCCACTTGCTCTTCATTGTATTCCCTCGCTTTCTTTTCCTTCCTCACCCGCATGAACCCACTCTCAACTAAGTCCATCGATTTTCGACAAAATCAATTGTCAAATTCCCATCAATTCAAAACAAGCAAATCTACTTGTTATGCTACAGTATAATACGATTTCATGGATACTTATGGATTTATTAGAACTGTAAGTTATTTCTCACTTATCGATCTCTTTTCCTTTAAAATGCAACGAAAAAGTTTTCGTTGACTGAAAAATCATACTTTTTTTACTATCAGCTTTTTACTAACGGATCCCAACTCTGCTCACTGACCGGTGTATTGAATATGACCTTTCCGATTCGTCGAATATCACCGATTCTCTAGCGATCCCCTCATCATTTACGGGAAGGACTCATGAATAGATAATGGTGGATAGTGTAGCTAAATTATAGTATGATTATAATAACAAAAGATAGTTTAGAGTGAGAATGCGGTGAACACGCCGAGGCCTCGGTTGAAATCCGGGTCTTTTGTTAGAAAAGCATCCGAAAGGGTGCTTTTTTAGTTCAGAGGGTTACCCCGCATGTGCGGGAAGGACGATCAATGCGCACGTATCGCTTGGACTGTAGGGATCACCCCCGCGTGTGCGGGAAGGACTTGACTTTTCGAACTTCGGCGATGAAACGAGCAGGATCACCCCCGCGTGTGCGGGAAGGACCAGACACTATCTCTTACTGGACGAGA
>CAZFWK010000003.1:0-4026 GCA_964522555.1 uncultured Peptoniphilaceae bacterium
GCGTCGTTCCGTTCATCTGAAGCCTCACCGTATCTCCCGGTTCGTCGACCGGCTCTTTCGTCACGAGCGCAATCCCATAGGTCGTATTGTCGACGATGGAGATGCCCGGTACCGTTTCGGTATTTTCCGACCTTTCCAGTATCGACTCTACATCCGCCGGACGTATTGTATCCAAGGCACTCGCAGCTAAGGAACTTTCGTAGCCGGTTAGCGGCGTTTTCAAAATGCCCGCGCGATTTGCGATTAAATCGCCCGACTCCTCGATAAACGGAGCGTCTCCAAAGTCGATGAGCAACGCTTTAGAAGGAAGTTCGGTTTCCGGTTCTTCCGAGTTTGACGAATCGGCCTCTTCCCTTTTTGCCGCCTCCAAAAGCTCTTTGGCGACCGCGTCATGTAATTGTTCTGCAGCCCATGCACGAAACGACTTCTTCTCTTCCGTCGGTAGTGCATCTTCCGACACCGTTCCGACTTTCGTGTGGACGCCGACCCGCCTTCCGATTTTAGCGATGTCAAGCTGATAACTTCCGGGTTTCATCGGAACCGCTTTTTCCTCGTAGAGTACGACGCCTTGAAAGCCCGTCTTCTTTTGGTATTCGACGATTCTTTCCAGCACGATCGTTTGGCTCCGATAACTCATCTTGTACCCTTGCCAAAGGACGAGTCCGAATACGGTCAAAAAGAGTACGGCTGCGATCAAGCGGTTTCGGTAAATCCGTGTTTTTTGATTTGTGTTTTTCTTCATTGTTTAAAGGTGAAAAATCTCCCGTATCGGCTGATCAGCTTCACGTCGGCGATTTTCTTGAATTGGATATCTACTACGGAGGTGTCCATAATGAGGATCACCGCTTCCGATTTGGTGTCTACCCCGATCACCATTCCTTCCACTTTTTCTCTGAACTTCGTGATCACTTTAATTTTGTCGCCGGCGTGGATTTCTTTTCCTAATATGGTAAACATCTTCACTTCCGCTCGCTCAATGTCGTGATCGGAAACATAGTCATTTTCGATCACGACGAGATTTTGTGACAGGGCGATCTTTTCTTTGATCACCTCGATCACATTTCGCGTAATCTTGATGAGCGTGAGAGCGAGCAAAATATATAGCATTTCCTTCATTCGGATCGTCCTTTCCGGATGTCATCTCGAACACTCGTGTTGATATACTCGTGGATCAAGGAGCGTTTCGTTTTCGGGGTAAAGACGCCCATTCGCTCCAGTTCCGTTTGAACTTCCGCATTGACGGTATGAAAGATCATCTTCTCCCGGCTCGTAAATACGATTTCGATCAGCTGCTCGGACAAAGACTTCGAGTTCGTCTCCACATAGTACGCTTCGATCGGTTCGCAGTGGTCCAGGCGCAGGATTTCCAAGATGCATGCGTCCTTCAAGTGATAAAAGTTGGAGATCGCGTTCCCGTATTCGGAGCGCTTTCGTTCCGAGATCGCCTGCATTCTTTGTAGGGCCGTGTGTTTGGCCATCGTATTAAAGTATTGGTAGTTGTACAGGCCTTTTTGCAAGCAATCGATCACGCGAAATGGTTTCATTTGCATACGCTGCAAGAGTGCATAATTTTCTCGCAAAAACTCCTGCTTTGAGATCCTTTCGTGATCCAATGCATCGATGAGTGCGTTGCGCTTTTGCAAAACGCGAGTTAATTTGTCCTTTTCGCTTAACATGCTCACTTCTCCCGTCGCGCATATTATCTCACAAGCGACACCCGCTTGTCCATTGCACAAAAAAAGGGAGGACGCATCCTCCCCCAGAGTGTTGACAACCCTAGTTCATGAATATCAATTGCAAATCATGCATTGAGTAGGTCGTAGCGTAAGTGACGGAGTCAGGGGATGTCCATAAGTGCGACTCTGAGACGAGTCCTCACCTTCTTCTCTATCGATCGAGAGGACGAAGTATCAGCTGGAGCGCGTTGGACTCCCCTGATGGAGTCACGATTTATGCACAATCATTCAGTTCATTTGACTTTGTCTACAGTCTGAGTGAGAACGCATCCTCCCCGTTTCAATGCATTACTCGGATAAGCTGACCGCGATTTTTTGCGAGTGCTCCGGCAGCGTGTCGATGTCTTTCTCAAATCCGAGGTAGAAGTTCACTTCAAACTCTTCCGAGATTCGGTCGAGCCAAGACGTGAGGGTCTTAATCTCCTCTTTGGAGAGATCGATGATTTCGTAAATCCCGTCCATATAGATCTTTTCGATGTCGTAGTCTTTCGAAATGATCCCGCATAGGAACCCGTAGAACTTCTCTTTCGTGTCGATTCTGAAGTCCCTCGCGTTAATTAAGCGAATGCTGTGATCCAGCGTAAAAATATGAGAATCATCCGTATCGATAAATACGATGTTCTCATGCCCGTTTCGCAGATCCGAGTTCGCCTCGTCGATCAGCCACTTTGTTTTTCCGCTACCCGACTTTCCGATAATAAATTTTACCATACCCTCACACCTTTCTTATAGTTGCGTTACCTGAACCGTATGATCCCTTGGTCCGATAAAAATAAATCCCCTTGTTGCCACTTATTATAAACCATTTGCGCAATAATTTCATCCCGAATTTTCCACCAAGACATCCCCCAATTGCAAAAAAGAGACGCTTCTTCGGGTGCGCGCCCGATCACGCGTTGGACGACGGTCTCTTCTCGCAAGTGCCGAAGAAACCCGATCACGCGCTCTTTATACTCATCCACACTGCCCATTTCGAACTCATTTCGTTCGTACCTATTTCCGAGAACAGTCCCTTTAACGATATAAAGCGCGTGCAATTTGACTTCGTCTACCTTGAGTGTGCTTACGAGCTTGGCCGCTTCCACTACATCTTCCGGATCATCCCACGGCAGATTCGGGATCAGATGGACACAGGAGCGGATACCTCCTTCATGTAGAAGGAGCTGCGCTCGTACAAAGTCAGCCGGTGAATGCCCGCGATTTAAAATCTCGAGCGTTTTTCGGTTCGTGCTTTGCAGACCCAATTCGACTGTGATCGTAATCCCGGTGCGATTTTCGAAGTCCCGAAACAAGTCTGCGTGCGCTTTGGCTACGCAGTCCGGCCTTGTCGAGACGGTGATCCCTACAATGTCCTCTTGCACGCATTCTTCCATGGCACGCTCGAGCGATTCCAGCGACAAATAGGTGTTCGAGAAATTCTGAAAGTAGGCGATATACTTTTTCGCGCCGTACTTTGCGGTTCTCTTCCGACCGCTTTCGAGTTGCTTTGGGATCGACAGATTGGCATCTTCATTTTCGAAGGATCCGCCTTCTTCTCCGCAGAAGATACAGCCGCCGGTTCCCGTGGTTCCATCTCGATTCGGACAGGTGGCGTGTAGCTTTACGGGCAACTTATATACTTTTTCTCCGTATCGCCGCACCAAATCATCTGCCATCGTCCGCCAAGGT
Organism: uncultured Peptoniphilaceae bacterium; assembly: GCA_964522555.1. GTDB lineage: Bacteria > Bacillota > Clostridia > Tissierellales > Peptoniphilaceae > JAAYQA01. Next base: position 3,405 of record CAZFWK010000003.1, read on the forward strand.
GGCATCATGAAAGAATCCTTCGAATCGCATGCGCGACCGCGTCTTCGTTATTGCTTTGTTCCAGGAGGATCGAAGCGCGTTTTCGAATGATCGCGATTCCGTTACTGGGAGAAAAAGACATCCCCGCATTTTCGATCATATGCAAGTCGTTACTGTCGTCGCCGATTACGGCGATCTCTTCGGGGCGAATTCCCTTGGTTTCCGCCGCCTTCACGATGCCGTGCCATTTCGTTCCGGTCTCCCCCAAGAGCTCGAGCATCGCTTCGAACTTTTGGAGATTCTCCATAAAATGAACCACATGCTTCGGATCGACTTCTTCTTTTAAGGTCTGATACCAAAGGTCGAGTTCTTTTCGATTTCCGAAGTACACGACGGACACCGCATTGGTAACATCGCTCATATCGATCTCGTCGACCGTTTTTACCCAATCGCTGTTTTGTAAGCCGTACAGCTCCGAGGTCCTCTCAGGCAGTCTTTTAGGGATGACGATGTCGGTGCCGCACTCGTACTGGTCGACATGGACGATCGGATCCACACGATGCCTTCTCGAGCTTCTGAGGATGTCTTCGACCAGGTCGACCGGCATGGGGTTTAGAAGAATCCTGCGGTCGTTCGTAATATC
>CAZFWK010000003.1:4036-31766 GCA_964522555.1 uncultured Peptoniphilaceae bacterium
GTTGTTCGCAATCATCGTGACGGGGATTTCCAATTCCTGTGCAAATTCCTTAGCTTTTCGGTACTGCCTTCCCGTCGCGATCACGATCTCGACCCCCGCGCGATACGCTTCTTCGATCGCTCTTTTATTCTCTTTTGAAACCCTCTTCTCGTCCGTCAACAATGTGCCGTCCAAGTCGATGCAAAACATTTTAACCAAATCGATCTCCCACCTCAAAGAACGGGGAGCTGTTTATTCTACAGCTCCCGTCTCTTATTCCAATGGTTCCTGCTCTTCGTCTACGCCGTCGAACTCGTCTTCGTCGACATCTTCGACAAACAACTCGTTGAACGCCTTGCTGACGAGTTCGAATTCTTCTTCGTCGTCAATCGTATCGAGCGTAAATTCATCTTCTTCTCCGCCTTCCACCTCGTGGTAGCGATAGATCAAGACTTGCTCTTCCTCTACACTCACAAGCGCAATATACGGCTTGTCGTCTACTTCAAACACATCCAATACGATGCACTCAAGCTCCGTATCGTCGTCTAAGGTTAATACGATGGTATCGTACTCCTCGTGGTCGTGGTTATGTGTCGGATCATTGCAGCCGCAACCGCAATCGTCATTTTGAATGTGATCGTGTTCGTGATTCATATTTCTCCTCCTGTTAATCTAGTTTTGTTAATACCCTAATGATCAGCTGATAAACGCGCTCTACGGAAGAAATTTGAACCTCTTCTTTCGGCGTATGGACCTCGTGCATGGTCGGTCCCAGTGAGACCAGATCCATGGTTGGGTCCTTATGCGCAAACAATGCGCACTCAAGCCCCGCGTGAACTGCGGTCACTTCCATCTTTTTGCCGAACATCTCTTCATATACGCCAACAAAGGTATCTCGAAGCGGAGACTCTTCTTTGATTTCCCACGCGGGATATCCGCCCGAGCGCACGGCCTTGGCATCCGTAATGGACGCGACCGACTCCACTTTCCCGCGAAGCGCATCCCAATCCGTACGGTCGCTCGATCGCAGGGAGACCGTTACGTGAACCGCTTCCGCTTTCGTTTCCACAATGGCTAAATTGTCGGAGGTCTTTACCATTCCTTCAATTTGCCTACTCATACTGTATACCCCCGTTGGGGTCAATGTAAGACATGCCATGACGCGTTCGAACGATTCCAAAGTGAGCGCGGAATCCGCGAGTTCGTTCGATGTGACAAGCGCGATCTCCGGTGCGTCTTCGTAACCCTTGCCTGCATACACTTCTGCGAGTTCGCCGATGATCGCATCGAAGTTTTTCGCGAGCTCCTCTCTTTGTTCTTCCGAGAACACGATTTCCGCTTGTGCGTCTCTCGGAATCGCATTATGCTTGGAGCCGCCGGCGATTTCCGTAATCCCGATGGGAACCGCATCTTTTAAGCGATTGATGACTTCCGTGAGTACTTTCACGGCATTATGCCTTTTGCGAATGATCTCCATACCGGAGTGACCGCCCAAAAGCCCCGAAACGGTTATGACGGCTTTTCGTAAATCGGTCACGGAAGCTCTTTGGATCGGCACTTGCAGTTCGATCGTCTCCCCGCCTGCGCAACCCGTCCACAAAAATCCTTCCGTTTCCGAGTCGATATTGATGAGACGCTTCGAGCGCAGCTTGCTTATCTCTAACGCTTCCGTGCCGATGAGTCCGATCTCTTCATCGGAAGTAAAGATCGCTTCGATCGGCGGATGAGACAGGGAGCGGTCCTCGAGGATGGCGAGCATCATCGCGACGGCTATCCCGTTGTCTGCGCCCAAGGTCGTTTGGTTTGCGCGAAGCGTATCCCCTTCGGTGACCCATTCGATCGCATCGGTAGAGAAGTCGTGCGCAGAATCGGCCGCTTTTTCACATACCATATCCGTATGCCCTTGGAGTGCAATGGAGGATGCATCTGCCCTATCGGGAGACGCGGCTTTGTATACGATCACATTGTCCATCTCGTCTCGAATTGCCTCGAGCCCTTGTTCCTTCGCAAAGTTCATGATGTATTCGGCGATCGGCGCGCGGTTTCCCGAGCACCTCGGAATATCCGAAATCGCTCTAAAATAATGCAGTACGCGTGATTGTTCTTCTATTCGGTTCATCCTACACTCCTTTTCAATGCTTCTATTGTATCATCTTTCGACGGGTTCCTCATTAATTCTAAACGAATTTCATCAGCAGCGGGATCAAGACCAAATACACGAGTCCCGTAATCAGAATCGAGATGGAACCCATCGCGCCTTCCGCTTCACTGTTGGACAATGCTTTTGCCGTGCCTACGATGTGCGAGGTATTCCCGAATGCGATCCCCCTGGCGACCTTGTTTTCAACGCGAAGCACCTTGAGCAGAAAATTGCCGCACATGAACCCGAACATCCCCGATCCGATGACCATAAGCATGACCAGATCCTTGGGTCTGCCGAGTAGGTCTGCGATCTCCAGCGCGATCGGTCCGGTGCTGTTTTTTACCAGGATCGCATGCTTAATGTGCTCCGGCATATTGAATGCCTGAAACAATACGACCGTCACGATCAACCCTGCGAGCGTTCCCGCTATAATACCCGCGAGTATCGGTTTCCAATTCTCTTTAAAGAGGTGCGACTTTTTATAAAAGGGAATCACCAGACATACGGTTGCCGGGCTAAGCAAGAAGCTGACCCAGTGCCCGCCAATCCGGTAGTCGTCCACGTCGATCTTTGCGAAAACCAAAAAGGTAACCCCGAGCAGAATCGAAAGCATCAGAGGATTCAAGAAGGTGATTTTCGTTCGCTTCAAAACGGCATGAGACAAGACATAAAGCCCTACGGTCAGCAATACGCCGAATTCAACGGTTTGGGTGATGGCTTGCATCGCGCGGCTCCTTTCTCATCATCCACTCAATCGTCTTTGCGGTCACCACGAAGATGGCGGTCGCGGAGAGCACGACGATTAGGATGGTCTTGACCCACAATCCCGACATCGCCCCGATCGATCCCGCAAAAGCCAACGAAGGCGGGATTAAAAATAGCGTGATATGTGCAAGGAGCGGCTCGGAGATTTTTTCGAACCACTCCACGCGAAAGATTTTGGTCTCCAACAAGAGGAGTAGCAGGATCATCGCGAGTATCGTGGGGGGCACAGGAATTTTCGTAAGCACCGCGATCACGCGACTCGCAAATAACAGCCCCATCACCAATACGAATTGTTGTAATAATTTCATAATACTCCTTTACATCAAGAAGCTCCGATAAAAAAGCCGGTAGGAATTGCCGCCGACTTTTTTGTCTTAAAACGGCGCGAAATTTTGTTCCGACCACCATTCGTTTTTATAGATATTGTATTGCTTCGTAAACTGATCCAGGTGAACTTTCTCCCATTGAATGAGGATGCGGTACACTTCCTGCGCTTCGGGAATTTCCGATTTTTCGAGCGCATCTTCATAAAACCGGATCGCATCTTGTTCCAGCTGCACGGCGATTCCGAATACCGTCATGGCGAGGGTTGCACCCTTTACATCCAAATTCTCCCATTTGTAAATCTCCGGAGACGGAGGCTGGAGTTCATAAGCGAGCTGTAACTTCTCCTCTTCCGATTTCGCGATTCGTTCGGACAGATCTTGTAGATAGCCCGCATGGACTTTCTCTTCTTCAGCTAATTGCAAGAATGCTTGCGCGGTTTCTCCTTTGGCCTGGCTCGCTGCCAATTTGTAAAACTCGTAGCCTTCGATCTCATTTAAGATCGCTTGTGCGAGTATTTGTAATTCATCTTTGATCATGTCTGCTCCTTTCTCGATTGAAGCCGTTGTTTCTGAAATCACTCTTCAACCTGCTTTATCTATACCCCACTGCCGCCCCTGATCCCGATGAAAGCGTCACCCTCGTCTTTTCGCGATGACAAGAGCGATCGCACTCACCAGGACCGCACTGAGGATCTGTACCGACTCCGGTAACCCCAGCCCGACGCACAATAAAGCTGCGATCGCGCCGAATCCGATGCAGATCGCCTGATAGTCATGCCTTTTCGACTCCGCCAGTAAAGCGATCGCAAACACGCCGGACCAGAAATAGAACATTTTCGCTTAGTAGTAGATCTTCGGCTCGTACTCTTCATTGAGCACGTGCATCTTTTGCAAGTACGCTTCCTGTTGCTTCATCAATCCGTATTTTTGGCGAATTTGATCTTGTACTTCTTCAAAAGTCGAGGGCTTCTCATCTCTTTCGTGTACGAGGATTAAGTGCGCGCCGAATTGCGTCTTCACGGGTCCTACGACTTTTCCGACTTCCGCTTCTTGTGCGGCTTCGTCGAACGGGCCGACCATTTGCCCCGGTCCGAACACGCCTAAGTCTCCGCCGCTCGAAGCGGATGGGCAGCTTGAGTATTTTTTCGCCGCTTCCGTAAATTCCAGCCCGCCTTCGATCTCTTGCAAGATCTCCTTCGCTTTTTCTTCCGTCTCGACCAGAATATGGCTCGCATGCATTTTGAGGTCTTTATACTGATCCTGATGACTGTCATAGTATTCGCGAAGCTCGTCCTCTTCCAAAGTGACTTCGCTCAAGAGCTTTTGCATGGCATATTGCTTCAACAGATCGGCTTTCATTTGCTCGAGCGCCAAAAGATAGGGCTCCTCTTCGTCGAGGTGGTTCTTTTTCGCGTCCAGATAGAGGAGCTCCTGATTCAACAGCTCTTCCGAGACTTGCTTCATCCCCTCTTCCGAGCGAAGCGTCTTTCCACTCTCCCCCATTTCCGCAATCGTCTGCACGACTTGCGACAGCATGATGTTTTTTCCTTGTACTTCCGCTACAATTTTATCTTCGAACGCCACCTTGGCCTCCTTTACGGTTCAACAGAATTCCGCCTCTTCCGAAGCGAATTCTTCCTTGTTTGAGCAATCGTCCGATCGCCCTTTTGTATGCCGATTTGCTCATGCCGAGTTCGACCTGAATGACCGTAGGGTCGGTTTCGTCGTCAAACGGCAGAAATCCGTGGTTTTGCTCGAGCTTCTCCAGGATGTGGATCGCGTCCGAATCCATGGCGACATCCTTGCGGTCCCGAAGCGAAAGCACCATGCGGCCGTCTTCCGCGACTTGTTGCACGCGAAAGCGCATGACACTTGCCGGTTCCAAGGCTCGATAAATATTTTTCAAGGGCAAGAGCGATTCGTATTTGTCGTCGACTGCGACAAACGCGCCGATCTTCGGGTGTCTCCCGATGATGCGCCCCTCCACCCAGTCGTCCACTTTATAAGGTGATTGCTTCAACAAGTGCCCGCTCAGCTTTTGGCTCGCGCAAAGGCGATCCGATTTGTCCAAATACAATCGCACCAATACGCTTTGCCCCTTTTTCGGTTTGCCGATCTGCTCGGAAAATGGAAGTAGAAGGTCTTTTTCCAATCCCCAATCCAAAAACGCGCCGATCTTCGTCACTTCCTTTACGACGAGTACCGCTAAGGTGTCCATGGTGATCAGAGGTTTTCTGGTGGTCGCGATCAGGCGGTCGTCGGAGTCTCGGTATACGAATACCCGGATCTCCGAACCCGGTTTCCATTCGTCCAGCACTTCTTTTCTCGGCAACAACACGTCGTTGTCGAAATTGCCGTCCGATTCCGGGCCTCTTAAGTATGCGCCGTGCGGCTTAATTCGGTCGATTGTCAGATTTTGCCATTGTCCGATCTCAATCATTATCTACCTGCACTTTCAAAAATGAGGGAGCGCGATACTGCGCTCCCCTGGGTAGCCAACTCTAGAATTTATCGAAGTAAATATTCTCTTCTTTTAAACCCTTTTCGAGCAGCTTTTCGAAGATCGAGTCGATCATATCGGGACTCCCGCATAGATACGCCGTATAGGGCGCTCCGTCTTCGATGTATTTGTCGATTGCCACCGGTACGCGACCTTTGTCGCCCGTCCACTCGGGGGATTCTTCTCTCGTAAGCGTGGGCACATAGGTGAAATCATGAAGCGATTTTTCGTATCCCTTCAGTTTTTCTGTCAAGAACAGGTCTTCCATTGTGCGTGCGCCGAAGAAGAAGATCGCCTTTCTTTGAATGTCGTGATCTTCCATGTACTGGAGTATCGAAAGAATCGGGGCCATACCGGTACCGGCAGCCGCCAATATAATCGGTCCGCCGTCGTCTTCCTGGTAGAAGAAATCGCCGTAAGGTCCGTTGATATGGGCGAGGTCCTTTTCTTTCAAATGCTGATGCACATAAGTCGTCGCAATCCCGCCGGTGTAGCCGATTAAAAGCTCGATTGCGCCCGTGTCGTTTACGGACGAGGCGACCGAATAAGCGCGATAGACTTCTTCGTCATTGCCCTCGTAAGCCGGCGCTTTTAACTGCACATATTGGCCGGGCTTGAAGCTGATCGTTTCGCCTTTTAAGTCGAAGCGAAGCTGTTTGATCGTCTTGGTCAGTTGCTCGACTCGTTCGACTTCCGTCTCGTATTCCTTTACATTGAACAGCTCTTCCGGAATTTCGATCTTGATGTCGTTCTTCACTTTTACCTGGCACGAGATCCGAACGTGGTCGTTCAATTCGGCTTCCGTGAGCCAAGGTTTTTCCGTCGCGATAACGGGGCCGGCCCCTTCCATGACTTTTACTTTGCAATACCCGCAAGACCCCTTCCCGCCGCATGCGGAGGGAATAAAGACTTTTTCGGAGATGAGCGTAGATAAAAGCGTGCTGCCGCCTTCGACCGTGTATTGCTTATCGTTGTTGATCGTCATTTGCACTTCGCCGTAGTTGCCGACTGTGCGGTCTGCCAGCGTAAGAACCGCTGCGAGTATCGCCGCGATCCCGACGACGATGACCGTCGTAAATAGTATCTCTTGCATCCGACCCTCCTATTGGATTTGAACCATACCGGAAAATCCGATAAAGGCCAGTGCCATGATCCCCGTGATGATCAAAGTGATGGGCGCGCCGTGGAGCCCTTCGGGGATCGCCTTCAAATTCAGTCGACTTCGCACGCCGGCCATCGCGGTGATCGCGAGTCCCCAGCCGATTCCCGAACCGATCGCAAATCCGACAGTTTGCATGAAGTTGTAGCTTCTGTACACCATGAAGAGCGCAACACCCAAGATGGCGCAGTTAACGGTGATCAGCGGGAGGAAGATTCCCAGTGCGTAGTAGAGGTTTTCGACATACCGCTCGAGCAGCATCTCGACCAATTGCACAAATGCCGCAATCGTCAGGATGAAGATGATAAACATCATATACTCTAAGCCAAACGGCTCGAGAATTCCCCAGTAGATGATGTAGTTTAATATCGTCGTGAAGGTCAGTACAAAGGTGACCGCAATTCCCAATCCGACTGCGGTTTCGATCTCTTTGGATACGGCGATGAAAGAACACATCCCCAAGAAATTGCTGAAGATCATATTGCTCGTAAAGATCGCCGCGACAAAGACTACGAATGGATGTACATCAATCATTTCGGTTCCATCCCCTTTCGCTCTCTTTTCAATTTTTGATTACTGCTCCACCACATCAACAGTCCTAAGAGGAAGAATGCGGATGGCGGCATGACCATCAGGGTCCAATTCGTGAAGCCTTCGCCTAAAATTTGGATTCCAAATATACTGCCGAAGCCCAAGAACTCTCGAACAAAGGAAATCGCAAGCAGTACAATCGTGTAACCGAAACCGGAAGCCAAGCCGTCCACAAACGAAATCACAGGTTCATTGGAAATCGCAAAAGCTTCCGCGCGTCCCATGATGATACAGTTCGTGATGATCAGCCCGACATACGGTCCGAGCGCTTTGCTCATGTCCGGCATGAATGCGCGCAAGAAGATGTCAACTAAGATTACATACGCCGAGATGATCAATACTTGTACCATCATTCGGATATGCTTAGGCGTCGCATTTCGAAGCGCCGATACCGTCAAAGAAGATAAAGACGTTACGAATGCCAGTGCCAGCCCCATGATCAAAGAGTTCATCATGAGATTGGTGACGGCCAGTGCCGAACAAATTCCGATTACTTGTACCAGAATCGGGTTGTCGGAATACAAACCCTTCTCCATTACGATCCGGGTCGTTGGTTTATTCGCCATTATTTCACCTCCGGATTTTCAAGAAAGGTTTTCAAGTCGTCGTTCACCAAATTAATGACGGAGTTGGACGTTTGCGTCGCTCCGGAGATCGCATCGACATTGCCTCCGGGTGCCGGATTGCTGATGATATACGCGCCGTTTACAGGATTTGTAATGTCGATCCCGCGAAACTGCTCTTTATACCAATCTTCTTCGATCCGACCGCCCAGTCCGGGCGTTTCCGATTGCTTTGTAAAGTCGAGCCCGAGGGTTTTCGTAAAGTCCTTCGTGATCCCGAGATACCCCGTGATGGAACCCCACAGCCCTGCACCGTTTACTTGTAGCGCGTACGCGGTCGGTTCTCCATTTTCGAGCAAAGCATAACCCGGATTCTCGCCGACTTGCACTTCCTTTACGCGCTCATTAAATACTTTTTCGATGGATTGATCGTCCGTTTGCGGTGGCATGATGTCGAATACATAGAGGATCTTTTTTCTGACCTCGGCATCCGCATTAAATTGAATGCGATCCTTCGTGATATAGTTGACCGTTGCCAAGCTACCTGCAAAGATCAACGTCACGACCGTCATAAAGAGGATTGGCTTGATGAAGGATTTTTCTTTCACGCCGCCACCTCCTTCTTCTTTGCTTTCGCTTTCACCGATTTTACCGCGACATCGATGATCGGCCCGAATGTGTTCGCGATGAGTACCGCAAACATGGCGCCGCCATTAAAGAGCGAGAGCGCGCGGATCAAAACCGTCGTGATGCCCACAATGGCGCCGAAGATAAACTTTCCTTCTTTCGTCTTGCAACAAGAGATCGGGTCTGTGGCCATGAAGACCATCGCAAAGAGGAATCCTCCCATAAAGAGCCCGTACATGGGGCTTACGACCGGAACTTCCGTCGCATAATCGAAAAATACCTGCAAGGCTAAAAAGCTTGCAACACCGCCTACCATTACTTCCCACGATGCGACTTTCTTCCATATGAGATAGGCCGCAGCCAGCAAGATTAAAATGCTGGAAGTCTCGCCGATCGCGCCCGGAATGTTTCCGATGATCATATCCATTAGAGGCAGGGTACCGCCCGTATTGTTGAACAGAATCATCGGGGTCGCTTCGGTAATGGCGTCGATCGACGGCATAAGCCATTGCGTTAAGCCTCCGGGGAAGCCGGTCGCGCTGTGTGTCCACAGAATCGTCATCGGCTTGGGGAAGTTAACATACACAAAAGCTCGAGCGACCAATGCCGGGTTAAACGGATTGGTTCCGAACCCTCCGAAAACGAGCTTACCGAAGAATAAGCCGAAGATAATGCCGATAGCCGCCATCCAAAAGGACATCGCGGGTGGCAAGGTAAGCGTATAGAGAACGCAAGTTACAAAGACCGCCTCGGAGATCTTTTTTTTGTAATGTCTTTGGAACAGAAATTCCGTCCCCACTCCTACGGCGGTTACGATCAGCAAAAGGGCTAACACGCGAAGCCCGTACAAATAGGTGCCGAACAGGACGATCGGCAGTAGCGCAATGAGTACCGTGCGCATCATTTTTTGTGGAATAAAGTAGTTCTTATACCACGCTTGCAAATCAAACACCTCCTTTTCCTTCTACATCAGTATACTTTTTTTTGCAACTCTTAACAAGGTCAACGTGTAAACCCTTCCCCCTCCACTTCATGGATATGGTTCATGATCATGAACGCTTCCGGGTCTACTTTACGAACGAAAGTGCGCAAGTTCACAAACTCCGCTCTCGATAGGATCGTAAACAACACCGGTCTGTTCTCTCCGGTAAATCCTCCTTTCCCTTGCAGCATCGTCGTGCCGCGGTCGATTTCTTGCTGAACATAATCATTGATCTTCTCTCTTTCCTTCGAAATGATCATGACACTGTACTTACGATTGATCCCCGAAACGATCTGGTCGATGATCAAAGAATTGAGTATGACCCCCATCAGCGCATAGAGGCCGATCTTCGCGCCAAATGTAATCGCGGCGAGGACGGTGATCAAAAAGTCCGACACCATTAATGATTTTCCGATGTCGATATGGAAGAACACATTGATGATTTTGGCGATGATGTCGGTGCCTCCCGTACTCGCGTTCACATTGAACACCACCCCCATCCCGATTCCGGTGCACAGCATCCCGAAAACCAAGTTCAAGAGCAGATCGTCTACAATCGGAGTAGGTACCGGCCAAATTTTTTCGAGCACCAAAAGGAAAAAAGACAGGAGAAAACTCGCATAAATGGTCATCCCGCCGAACTCCTTTCCGATCATAAGAAATCCTATGACGAAAAGGATGACGTTCATAATCGCGATGAATACCCCCACCGGAAGGCCCGGAATATAGTGATTCAGTATCATTCCAAGCCCCGTCGTACCGCCCGCGGCAAGATTCGAGGGGATTAAAAATAAATGAAGCCCGACCGCGATCAGAAAAACACCGATCGTTAGAACTACGACTCTTCTAAGAATATTGATATTTATTTGCATAAACTCTCCTGTCTGTCTCGTCAACTCGTTCACGAAACCGTTTCATTAAAATTGTTAATTCTATTCGTTTCTGCTATACTGCAATGAAGGAGGCGGATCTATGGATATAAAGCAGCTCATCACTTTTTTGGAGGTAGCAAGGCAAAAAAGCTTTACGCGCACCTCGGAGATTCTGTATCTCACGCAACCAACGGTTTCAAACCACATCAAGAGCCTCGAGCAGGAGTTGGGCGTGCACCTGTTCGTAAGATCGAAGAAGCAAATCACGCTCACAAATGCCGGTCTTTTATTCCACGGTTATGCGCAGCGAATCATCGAAGAGTTCAATGCGATGAATACCGAAATCAAACGATACACCGGCACGCAAGAAGGGCATCTGCGGCTGTTTGCAAGCTCCGTACCCAGACGCTATATCATCCCAAAGCTGATGCAAGCGTTTCACGAGAAATTCCCGCACATCACCTTCACGGTAACCGGCAGCGATTCGAGAAAAGTCGTCGACAATCTGCTGATGGGCGAGACGGATTTCGGCTTCACGGGTGCATACTACCCCGCAAGTCGTCTCAATTATGATCCGATCTTTTCGGACCACCTGGTGCTCGTGACGAATGACCCGAATCAAAAACCTGCGAACGGAGTTTCCTGGGAACTCGGTGAGCTTTCGCAAATGAAATTTATTCTGCGTGAAGAAGGTTCGGGGACGAGGAGTACGCTCGAACGCACGCTGAAGAAAGCGGGTTTACCGGACGAGTTCCTTGAAATCATGGCGTATGTGGAAGATACGCGCTCGATTCTCGAAATGGTACAAAACGGGTTGGGGCAGGCAATCGTATCCAATTTGGAAGCGGCTCTGGGGATCTCCAACGGATGGCTGTACGCTTGGCCGATCGAAATCTTATCTGAACCGAGAGATTTCTACTTTGTCTATCACACCGACCAAAAGAACTCTTCCGTGAACCGGATCTTCTTCCAATTTGTAAAGAGCTATTTCTCCGACACACAGAGGGCACCGATTCCGGTCGCCATGGATTGAGGCACTGGAACTTCAAGCCCAAGGCTTGGGCATAAAAGTATCGTTCCCGCTCAATCCGAACCCAACGCACACACGCAAAATCCTGTAGCGAGCTGACACCATCATGCACCCGGATGTGAATTACCGGAGAATGATGGTGTTTTGCTGTCTATCCTTCTTATACCTTTTCGTTGCGATACACGGGAATTCCGTTCGCGACCACCCAAGTCACATTTCCCGATCGGTCTCTTAGTATAAAGGTTGCATCCTCTCCCGGCAAGAGTGCACGGTTAACCGGCTCTGATTCCGCCTCTCCCCAGGTCAAACAAATCGGGTGGTGCGATTTCAGCCTTTCAAGGAGCGCCTCCTCTTCCTCTGAGAAGGTCGGCGCCATCAGATGAATGTGATACACCCCTTTTGACAGCGCGTCTTGGAATAATCGAAGGGCATCAAGATAGCGCTTTGCGTTATCCGACGATTGAAACAGAGTACGAGAGTCCAGCTGCCGATCGATCGGCGATTCGATCGCCGCCCCGCTCGCATCGATCCGCAAGGAGAATTCTAAAAGGCGGTATTCCACATTCGAAGCACAGCCGAAGTAGACGATCCTTCCGCCCTTTCCCAGTAGGATTCGACCGTTTCCTGAACGGGTATGCGTTTCGTTACCCGTATAAAGGTACTCGACATTTTCCACACAAAAATCTGCGTCGATCATACCGAACCCCCTGATCGAAACGCAGATTTTGCTTTTACATCCAAGAGTCGTGGTCGATCAACAAGTTCGAAAGTGTTTCGACCTGCGATTTTCCGACACGACTCTTTACTTTTCCGGTAAAACAAAGTTTCCTCCTTGGCACTCCCCGTTAGGGTGAACCGAAAGACAGTAGGATTGTACCGACTGCCGAAAGCGCAAATAGCGTGAGTGCAACCCAGCCGAAATGGCGTGTAAAAAGCGCGAACGAGTCGTAGTGTTTCAGCAACTCTCGCTCCTCTTTCTTCAATTTGCTCATTTGCTCTCTTTTGTCAATCAGTTCTTTGTGAATTTTCCGTTCACTATTTTTGCGAAGACGAAAATACAGCATGCTCATCAAATTGATCGCAGCTCCGATGAACAGATTGTCAATCACTCGGACTAGAAACGGCTTGAACGAAGGGATGACCGCCGCTAATACGAATGCGATAATCGATGAGATGCCCAGAATCACGGTAAATAAACGGGGATTAAACGCCCGTTTAGATCTTGGCAACCGAATCCCTCTTCACTAATTGGATCGGCACGATCGTGCTCTCGCTCATCAGCTCTTCTTTTCGTAAGTGCTTGATCAATTTACGCATCGCAATCGCTCCGATATCGTAGTACGGGATTCGGACGGTCGATAATTTCGGTCGGAAGATCGACGAATAAAATTCGTCCCCGAACCCGACGACGGAGATCTCATCCGGCACTTTTTTGCCATGGTCGTATAGATAGTTCATAAATGCGATCGCCATGGAATCGTCCAAGCAAAACACCGCGGTGATATTATGCTTTTTCGCGTATGCATACAGTTCTTCGCAGGATTCGTAGTATTCTTTGTAATTCGTGCCGCTGACGGCGAAAAAGTGCTCTTCCCATCCCCGTTCACGAACGGCTTCGCGAAACGCCGTATACTTTTCTTCGCCGCTTCTCGAGCCCTTGTTTTGTCCCGCGTGAAGGATACGGGTATGTCCCATCTCTTCGAGATATTCGGTGATCAGCTGAACTGCCTGCTCATAGTCGACATCGACTGTGTTGATTCTCGACTGTTCGTAGATGCGGTCCAAGATAATAAAAGGCAATTTATGTTCCTTAATCGTGTCCACCACTTGCTCGGTCGTCTTTTCCGAAATCAGAATTACGCCGTCCACTTGCTTCGTGAACATGAACTGTACCGTGTCCAACTCGTTCTCTTCGTCGCCGTACGAGCTTGAGAGCATGATGTCGAATTTGTACATCTTCCCGATTTCCTCGATCCCGCGAATGATCCCCGCCATATATGGGATCCCGATGTCCTTTACGACTACGCCGATTAAGTTCGAGCGTTTCATAACGAGCGATCTCGCCAGCTCGTTGGGTTTAAAGTCGAGCTTGCGGATTGCATCCAGTACCTTACGTCGCGATTCGGGACTGACGGGCTTCGAATCGTTCATTACACGTGAAACCGTCGAGATGGAAACCCCCGCGAGCTTCGCGACATCTTTAATTGTCGGTGTTGCTGCCATAGTATTCCTCCTTGAGTTGATTTTATGGGATTAAGGTCTCCAAATGTGCATGAAGAACCTCGATCTCAGCCGGCAAAAACCCGGCTTCTTCTCCGTCGATATCGATCGAAACTTCCACATCCGATCGAACTTTTAATTTTTTTGTCCGAAAATACAAAACTTCCGGGTGCGAAAGATGGTCCCCAGTGGCGACCCCCAGCAAGATTTGGCCCAATGCTACCAAATTTGTGGTTTTGATCCCCACTACATCCATCACGCCGTCGTTCAAAACGGCTTTCGGTGCGAAGTTTTTGAACCCTCCGACGGAAGGCGTATTGCAAACGGCGACGAGCAAAAATTCTTCCGATAAGGGTTTGTGCCCCTCGACTTCGAGCGTGACACAGAGGGGATTCGAGAGGAGTTCCGGTAACGACTTGACCCCTTCCATAAGGTAGGCCAGCCTTCCCATTCTCGTCTTCTTCTCCACTTCCACTTCATGACCGATCTTCGATATATTTCCGAAAGCGGCCACATTCAAGAAAAACTGCTCGTTGATCTTGCCGATATCGAGAGGAATTTTCTTCCCCTTCTCTACCATGTCTGCAAATGCAGAAGCATCTGCGGGCATTTGTGTATAGGTCGCGAAATCGTTTACTGTACCCTGTGGGAAAACCGCGAAAGGAATGCGATCGTCCAGAACGGACAAACCCTGCACAACCTCATTCGCCGTACCATCCCCTCCGGCTGCGACCACAAGATCCCATCCGAATTCGTGTACGCGTTTCGCTTCCTCGAGAGCGTCCCGATCCTTTTTTGTTTCGAAAGTGGAAACGATATACCCCTTCTCGGACAAGTGCCTCTTCAGCTCGGCAACCGAGTTGACGCCTTCTTCTTTCCCGGACGAGGGATTGGTGATGATGTGTATCTTTTTCATTACAACTGCCCTCCTGTAGGATACTGTCAACATTATCATAGATTCTCGAGAATTGCAATGCATTGCGCGGATAAAAGCGCGTTTTAGGAAAACAAAACGGGCACAGATCTAATTGCGCCCGCCCTCTTTTATTTACGGATCCAAGCCCGAATCAGGTCGGCGATCTCCGTTATGAAAACCAAGTAATCTTGCACATTCGTCACATTGTGTTTGAAATTCAGCGCGGTGTCCGCAACGGAATCCGACACCAATCCCACCGTATCGGTAAGTTGGATCGCGGTGTTTTCTACATTGTCGACTACATGCTTTGCCGAACCGACCATGCTTTGTACATCCGGACTTACGCCGGACAAGAGACCGTTTGCTTCTTCCGTTATGTCGGCCACATTACTGACGATGCCCGGGAGATCCGCAACGGCTTTCCGGATATCCTTTTCATTGTCTTCCAAGAGCTTATTGAAATTCTTCAGCGTCTTAACCGCATTCATGAGGAAAACCGCCAACGCAACGAGCGCCGCAGCCCCTGCGATCATAAGCAGCCCGGATAGGATATCTCCGAGTGTGAAGGTAATTTCCGTCATATCGGCACCCTAGCTCTTTGTCTCGTCGAGCTTGTCTTCTACCTTATCCTTGACTTCTTCGGCTTTTTCGACAATGTCTTCTTTCAGATTCTCTGCCGCTTCCGCGCCTTCTTCAACCAAGTCTTCCGCTTCGGCTTTTTTCTCTTTAATCGTGTTTACCGCCGCGGACTTTGCATTTTTGAGAAGACTCCCGACATCTTGCTTAATGTTTTGCAGATCCTCTTTCACCGGGTCGAGTTCAGTCATATTGCGATCCACAAAGTGTTCGTACTTATCTTTGATTTCGGTTCGCAGTCGCGCTTCCTTCTCACGAAGGGTGTCGTACGCTTCGCCGGCTTTAAGTCTTACATCGTCCGTCGTGTCCTTTGCGTAGTTTACGATATCTTCACGCGTTTCTTTCCCGGCCTTCGGTGCGAACAGAAGACCCGAGGCAACACCCAAAACGGAACCGATAATCGTCCCTACTGCGATCTTTTTAACCGCTTCACTGCGATCTCTTCTTTCTCTCGCGCGTCTTGCTTCAAATAGTACGTCTTTTAAGCTCATTTTCAACACTCCTTTGGATTCATTACTACTGCTTTTCTTATACCCCCAACTTCTCGAAATAAACAGCGATTTCTCATAGATGTCGATGTTTTGACAAGTTGAATCATGATGTTACACTTATTTGCGCGAAGTTTAAATTAGATCGCGCTATGTTATAATGATGGCTGGATATAGGAGGGCTTTATGCGCGAATTTCTTTCTTTAAAAGATTTTTTATGGGCACACAAATGGCATTATCTGTTTGGGTTGCTCTTTTTGTGGTTGGTCGACGTGCTGCAGCTGTTTATGCCGCAAGTCTTAAAAAATATTACCGACCTTTTGCAAACCAATTCTATGACGACCCGGATTCTCGTCGTCCAAGTGGTAACCATCGTGTTGATCGGGCTGGGGATTTCTCTTGGACGTTTTCTCTGGCGTATGCTGATTATCGGGACATCCAGAAAACTCGAATACGAACTCCGACACCGGTTTTTCACCCATCTGACCTCACTCGATATGCAATTTTTCCACGCACAGAAAACGGGCGACTTGATGGCACATGCAACCAACGACATTCAAACCGTTCGTTTCGCATTGGGACCGGGCATTATGGTGGCATTTGACGCTTCCTTCATGACGATCTTCGCGATCGTCATGATGCTGAACACTTCAGATTTGATCACGACTTTAATCTCACTGTCATCCCTTCCCTTTTTAGTGACGGTGGTGTGGTGGTTTAACACGAGGATCCACCAGCGTTCGCGCGCGGTGCAAGGCGCTTTTTCCGATTTAACGGACAATACGCAGGAATCCTTCTCGGGGATCCGGGTCCTTCAAGCGTTCGCTGCGGAAAAACGGGCGACCGAATCCTTTGCCGCGGTCAATCGGAACAATCTCGACAAGAATATGGCACTCGTGCGCGTGTCGGGTCTTTTTCGCCCCGTGATTCACATGATTTCCGCGATGAGTTTTCTGATCCTCCTGCTATACGGGTCGAGTCGCGTAATGGACGGGACGATGTCGCTGGGAACTTTTATCGCCATGAACAACTATATTACGCTTCTCATGTGGCCGATGATGGCGATCGGATATATTGTGAGTATGATGCAAAGAGGGATCGCCTCGATGGAGCGCCTCAACCTCATCTTCGGTCGAGAATCCTCCATCAAAGAAATCGAACAGCCGATCGCACTGCAATCGCCGAAAGGGGAAGTGCGATTTGAGGGTGTTTCCTTTACGTATCCCGAATCGGACCATGCCGTATTGCACCATATCGATTTCTCCATTCCAAAAGGGGCCACCGTTGGCATTATCGGACCGACGGGAAGCGGGAAAAGCACGATCGCACAACTGATCCTTCGACTTTTTGATGTGGACTCCGGAACCGTGCGCTTTGACGGGCACGATATTCGCACGCTCTCTTTAAAGACGCTTCGAGAAAACATCGCCTATGTACCGCAAGATATATTCCTCTTCTCCGAAACCATTCATGAGAATATCGCCTTCTCCTCGGATACGACGCTTCCGTTGGAGCCCGTACAAGACGCGGCAAAATTCGCCGCCATTCACGATTCCATCGAGTCGTTCCCGGAAGGGTATGAAACGATGGTCGGTGAGCGCGGAATCACATTGTCCGGCGGACAAAAGCAGCGCGTCTCCCTGGCGCGAGCGATCGTAAAGGATGCCCCTCTCCTGATTTTGGACGACAGCCTCTCGGCAGTCGATGCCAAGACCCAAGAAGACATTCTGCAGCACATTCGAAACGTGAAGCGCTCTTGCCTACTCGTGAGCCATCGCGTGATGAGCTTGATGCATGCGGATCAAATTCTCGTGATGGAAGAGGGCCGCATCACCGAGCGCGGCACGCATGAAGAGCTACTCTCGTTGGGCGGATATTATGCGGACCTCTATCACAAACAACAACTCGAACAGGAGGTGCTGTAATGGATCCGAAACACGAACAATTTACCGGCACCACTTATGATAAGTCGATGATCAAAAGGCTTCTGACTTATGCGAAGCCGTATCGAAGAACCTTAATCATAGTCGGGATTCTGATGGTCCTGTCCACTTTCCTAAACTTGCTTCGCCCTTATGTACTGAAAGTTGCGATCGACGATCATATCAACGGGGTCTTCTCCCCGCTAAAGATCACAGATACAGCGCCTGCATCACCGAGCGTCGAGCTCGACGGAAAGCAGTTTACGCGCTACGAAAAAGGGGAAGCCGTTGCGGATCCGCATTATCGAGTAAAGGAGACCCCCGATGGCTTTATTCTCGAGACGGTATCGGGTGACACCGCGCTCGAAGAGAGAGCCCTAGCGCCGGCAGAAGTTCGTGCTTTGCGCTTCGATGACCGGGACCGCCTCTTTGGCTTAGGAGCGCTGTTTCTTATCGCACTGCTTACGCAATTCGTATTCGACTATCTGCAAGTGCTTCGGTTGAACCGAACCAGCCAAAATATCATTTACGAGATTCGGAGGTCGACCTTCGGGCATATCGTTTCGCAGTCGCTTCGATTCTTCGATCGGCATCAGATCGGGCGATTGGCAACCCGCGTCACGAACGACACCGAAAACTTAAACGAGATGTATACTTCCGTACTGCTCAATCTCGTCACCGACATCTTGGTATTGGGCGGGGTCGTCTTTATGTTGTTCCAACTCAATACGAAGTTGGCTCTCTTAAGCCTCTCGATCACCCCGGTGATCTTGCTCGCTGCGATCTTCTTCCGAAAGCGCATCCGGAAAAATTACCGCGCATCCAGAGCGCAGCTGTCGGCGCTAAACGGGACGCTATCCGAAAATATTTCGGGCATGTTGACGACACAAGTATTTCACAAAGAAGAAAAGGTGATCGATCGCTTCAACGACTTAAACGAGACCTATCTCCAAATCTCGAAAGAAGAAGTCTTTCTCTTCTCCATCTTTCGACCATCGGTCGAGATGCTGCGCTCTTTAGGGATTGCGCTTCTGATCTGGTTCGGCGGGCGTTCGGTTATGGGCGGGGTCATCGAATTCGGCGTGCTCTATGCCTTCATAGACTATTTGATCCGATTTTTCGAGCCGATCCTGGACCTGACCGAGCAATACAATATTCTGCAATCCGCAATGGCGTCGAGCGAGCGGATCTTCGAGGTGCTCGACACCGACGAAACCATTCGAGAGATCGCAAACCCCGTGCCGTTTCCAAAAGCCGCGACCGGACGGATCGAGTTCGAGAACGTTTGGTTCGCATATGAGGACGAAAACTGGGTATTAAAGGATGTGAGTTTCACAATCGAACCCGGGCAGACGATCGCCTTGGTCGGCGCTACAGGAGCCGGGAAAACCTCGATTATTCACTTGATCACGCGGTTTTACGAGATTCAAAAGGGCCGTATTTCAATCGATGGCATCGACATACGAGAGTACGATTTAGCTGAACTCAGAAGCGCCGTCGGAATCGTGTTACAGGATGTATTTCTATTTGCCGGGACGATCGCGGACAATATCCGAATCTCGAGACCCGATGCGACCGATGAAGAAATCGTGCGCGTCGCCGAGTATGTCAACGCCGACCCGTTTATCCGAAGGCTCCCGCAAGGGTACGACGAGCCCGTCATGGAACGCGGTGTGACCCTCTCAACTGGTGAACGCCAGCTGCTCGCCTTTGCGAGAACGCTGCTTTCAAATCCGGCTGTGCTCGTCTTGGACGAGGCGACGAGCGCAATCGACACCCACACGGAACTGATCATTCAAGACGCTCTACAGAAACTGACAAAAGACCGAACGACCATCGCCATTGCCCACCGGCTTTCCACCATTCAAAACGCAGACATGATCCTCGTACTCTCGCACGGAGAGATCGTCGAGAGAGGCACGCATACGGGGCTTCTGGAAGCGCGCGGGCTCTACAGCATTCTTCACCGACTACAAGCGCAAAACGCATAGACACAGGAGGTCTATATGTATGACATGCACATGCACAGCGATTTTTCCATCGACACCGACATCATCATGGAGGACATGGTAAAAAGCGCTGTGCAGAAAAACGCAAAGACGATTTGCTTCACCGACCACGTCGAGCTCGGCGTAGGTCCCGAGAAACTGGACGTCGTATTTCGTACCGTAGACTATTTCAAGAAGCTCAATCAGCTCAAATACACCTATGCAGGCAACCTCGAGATCCTCTCGGGAGCGGAAGTCGGCCTGCAAGTGGACGAAAGTGAGCGGTATCGGGCCTTTGTGGAGTCCTCACCGTTTGACTTCATCTTGGGAAGCATCCACACCGTTCGCCATATGGACATTTGCCTGCAACTGGTTCACCGCTATTCAGCAATGGAATCGCTCACAATGTACTATGAAGACATGCTCGCATGTATTTTAGATTTCGACGACTTCGACTCGCTCGCGCACATCGACTATATCGACCGCTATCTGCCGGAAGATAAGCCGCTTCCGCCTTTTGCGGAGCTAAAGGATCTCATTGAACCGATCCTTCGGACCCTGATCGAAAAAGGAATCGCACTTGAAGTGAACACGGCCATGCTGAGGCGAAACTTCCCGTACGTACACCCGAAACCGGAAATCCTCTCTCTTTACAAGCAATTGGGGGGTGAACTGCTCACCTTCGGCTCCGACGCGCACCGCCCCGAGCACATCCTCTACGAATTCCGATCCACGGAAAAGATGCTACGCGAGATGGGCTTTCGCTATATTTTTAAGTATAAAGAACGGAAAAAATACCCGATTCACCTTGGATAGGCTGAATCGGGTATTTCTTTCTTAGGGAGAAAAAATCCCTCTCGCACAATGCAAGAGGGATTCTTATGCCGAAGCATCGGTATCTTTGGGCGGTAAACCATAAATGAAAACCTTCAGTATTTGAAGGTGGGTTTGTTGCCCCGCACTTCTGACGTCCCCTCGAAAGGGCTTGCCATAGGTGAAGGAACAGTCACAATCCCTTATTAGAGATGTCGGTTTCATTTAATGTTGTTTACTACCTCAAAGACAATCTTATTATAACATGGATTCGAATGACTGACAACCTATTCCGGGAGCCCTTGCAGCAATCGAGTAATTTGCTCCTCCGTAAGATTGACGGCATTTGACCAATTCCCCCTCGGCATGCACCGGATTATCCGCTCTCTTCCCTCCCAAGTTCGGAAGCGGTATGAAAACGAATGCAAGAAGACACGCGTGGATTCGGACGCTCCATAAAGCGTATCCCCGCACACGGGGTGCCCGATCGCGGCAAAATGCGCGCGAATTTGGTGTGTCCTCCCGGTATGGAGCCGGATCAAAACGAGGGAGTTTTCTGGCGTTGCGTGGATCACTTGATACTCGGTATGCGCATCTTGCCCCGCTTCGTCGGGAATTCGCCTTGGTGAATTCGGGTCCCTACCCAGCGGCACACGAATGCTTCCTGCGCGTTCGCTTTCTGCGAATTGCCCTTGCACTATCGCGATATAGCGCTTCTCGATCGCCCCTTCCTCCATCTGCGTTTGCAGATTCGCTTGCATATACTTATGCTTTGCGATTAGGACGATCCCTGAAGTCTGCATATCCAACCGATTGACGAAACGAATCTTTCTCCGCAATCCTTTTTGATCGAAATCGTATTGTACGCGATTCGCCAAGCTTCCCGACTCTTCCCCCTCGGGCGGCATCATCGGCAGATTGTCGGGCTTGTCGACCACGAGAAGGTGCGCGTCTTCCGATAAGATCCGAAGCGCAATCGCCTCCGGAACGAGGAAACTGGACTCTTCTTCCAACGAAAGCTCGACCGCTTTATAAGGCGGGATTTTGGTATTTCGCCCTACCGGCGCTCCATTCATCTGCACCCGCCCCTCCCGATACGCTTCGATAAAGGCATTGCGAGAGAGCCCGTTGTCTAAAAACAGTCGTTCGAGCTTGACGCTTTCTCGATTTTGATTGGTCAATCGTAAATTTTTCGGAACGAAATATTCCATTTGTGTCTCCTTTTGCACAATCGTGTTATACTTAGTATCATCCACTTAGGAGGAAACGATGCAAGCAGGCGTAATCAATATCATAGCAAATCGAAATAAAGATTCCCAAATTACCATGCAGAAGCTCAGAAAGCTTCTTTCGCAATATTCGTATCGCGTCACCACCGAGTTCGACCCTCGTGCCGTATTGACCGTTTGTATCGGCGGAGACGGGGCCTTTTTGCGCGCTGTCCACAAGACGGCCTTTCCCACCGTTCCATTTGTTGGGGTCAACACCGGTCACCTGGGATTCTTCCAGGAGATTCGAAAGAGTGAACTCGAGTCTTTCGTCCAGAATTTCCACCACGGAAGGTACACCGTCGAGGATATCCACCTAATGGAGTGCCATGTCGAAACGAGGGAAAAGACCTTTCACCTGCACGCGCTAAATGAGTTCGTCGTTCGCAATCAGACGTCGCAAGTCATCCATTTGCAGGTCGATATCGCAGGCAAGCACCTGCAAAATTTCTCGGGAGACGGCCTCATCATCTCCTCCTCCGCCGGAAGTACCGCTTACAACTATTCGGCAGGGGGCGCGATCCTCTATCCGTCTTTAAACGGCTACCAACTCACGCCACTCGCCCCGATCAACACGAAGGCATACCGCTCGCTCTACAACTCGATCGTCATCCCCAATGATACGATTATGGATATCATACCCGAAAGAAGGTACCAAAGCACGATGCTCGTCATCGCAGACGGAATGGAGCTACGCTTCAAGCAAGTCCAAAAGCTAACGTTCGACATCGCCGACCGCTACATTCGGAGACTCGTGTTTAACAAAAACTACTACTGGGCAAATCTCAAAGATAAGTTCCTGTAAAAACGATAAAAGGAGACACGTGGAAATCACGGCCTCCTTTTTTATTGCAAATAAGGATTGTGGACGATGGGATTAGCTCGGATGCGGGGGATGTTTTCGCTATGAGGCCGTACTGGCATACCAGCGGAGCGGCACAAGGCACGCTCCCTACGGCGGCGCAAAGGGTCTTTAATCCATAACGTAATTAACAGAAGGTGCCGGTTGATAAGCTTCTCGCCTGAATGAACTCTGCTATTCCGCAGTTCAGCCACGGAGGCAGGGGGCTTCCGTAAGGGCGCCTCTAAATGCGCCAATCCACAACGCCTTTCATACCAATAACTGGATTGGCGCATTTTGTGAAGCACGTCGGAACTCCCTGCCGTAGTGGCGGAGCGCTGAAAGCTAACTTGGTTCAATCACCCGTTCAATCCCCTATTCCTGCAAATACATTGCGTCTAAGAACATCTCGCGGGCGATTGGCGCTGCGGTTTGGCCGCCAAGCGAGTCGTCTTCTTCCAGAACCACCGCAACCGCAAGCGGTAAATCCCGCTCTTCCAAAAACGCGATGAACCAAGCATGCGTCTTCCCAGAGCTGGTCTCGGCCGTTCCGGTCTTGCCTCCAACGGTCTTACCCTCGATATACGCGCGCGAACCCGCCTCTACCGCCTTTACCAAGTCGTCTTTTAGCTTCAGCGCATACCCCTCAAGTGTAACTTGCGAAAGGGTGCGCGTCGAATTCTGTCGGATTACCTCTCCTTCGGGACTGATCACGCGCGACACGAGAATCGGCTGCACCATCTTCCCTTCGTTCGCGATCGAGGCGATTATCATCGCCATCTGTACGGGCGTCACAAGCGTCTTGCCCTGCCCGAAGGCAGCCGCCGCGATCTCCGTGAGGCCTCTCTCGGTCGCATAGGGAGCCGTTGAAATATGGACGGGGATGTCAAACGGGATCGCCTTCCCCATCATGAATTTTTGTGCGGATTCATCGAGTGCACCCGCACCGATCTTCACGGCAAGGTCTGCGAAATACGTGTTGACGGAGTTTACGATCGCTTCCGTTAAGCCGATCTCTCCGAAGCTCTCATTTAAGTAGTTTCGAATGGTATAGCCGTCGATGACGGTCTCTCCCTTATCTTCGTATTGCTGTTCCTGTTGGGTCAGGTTCTCCATGATCGCAGCAGCGGTGAGCACTTTAAAGGACGAACCGGGCGTGTACAGCCCCTGCGTGGAGCGGTTTAAGAGCGGACTGCTCTCGTCTTGCAAGAGGTCGTCCCAAGTATCGTCCAGATTGAGCGGATTAAAGGAGGGTCTTTCCGCCATAGCGAGCACTTCGCCCGTCTTATAGTTCATGAGCACGACAGAACCCTTGTGCCCCTCCAAAAGGGCATAGGCGCGCTCCTGAAGGCGATTGTCGATCGTGAGTACCAAGTCGTTCCCTTCGCCGGACGGCGCGATCAGATTCTTCAGCTGGCCGAAAGTCTTTTGCGTGTCGACGTTTAAAAGCTCGTTATTGTACGCGAGTTCGAGCCCGGTTTTTCCGTATGATACGTGATTGTAGCCGATCACATGCGCGTACAGCATCGGAAAGGCGTACTCTCGCCGATTCTCTCCCGCTTCGTT
Source organism: uncultured Peptoniphilaceae bacterium (assembly GCA_964522555.1). GTDB lineage: Bacteria > Bacillota > Clostridia > Tissierellales > Peptoniphilaceae > JAAYQA01. Next base: position 28,233 of record CAZFWK010000003.1, read on the forward strand.
TTTGTAGGAGGATGCGAGCATCACTTTGTTTCGGTCGAAAATATCGCCTCGCACGACTTCGTCCTCATTTACGGAAAGCCGTTGATTATAAGAATTGGTGGCAATCTTGTCGGCGCGAAATACTTGGAAATAGGTCATGTACACAACCAGCAATACAAACACGATGCTGATCGCCGTCACCAAGCGTACGATTCTTTTAGTCTCCATTGCGGGCAGGCCTCCTCTCTTCCGAGAGATATTGCAGGATCCCCAAAGCGATAAAGCTCGCCAGCATGGAGCTGCCTCCATAACTGACAAAGGGTATCGTGATCCCGGTAAGCGGGATCAGCTTCAGCACGCCTCCCAGGATGATAATGCTTTGTGCGGCAAACATGGTCGAGATGCCGATTGCCGTCGCCTTGTAGAAAGTACCGGTTTGGCGAAATGCGATCTTAAACCCGCGATACGTATACAGGAGCAGCAGCATAATAATCCCCATTCCCGTGAAGATCCCCATCTCCTCACAAATCGCGGCGAAGATAAAGTCGGTCTCCGCGAGCGGAATCGTCTGCGGCATCCCCAGCCCGATCCCCGAGCCGAAGAATCCGCCCGATGCGATCGCAAAGAGCGCCTGTGTAATCTGATATCCCTTCGTATCGATAAACTCCCAAGGGTTGATCCATGTCGTGATCCGAACGCGGATATGCGAGAACAGGAGCGTCGCCATGCCCCCACCGAGGATCATCAAAATGAAGTTGAAGAGGATCATCCTTCGCTCGGGCTCGTAGATATACTGCAATGCCAGGTACGTGGCGGCAAAGATCATGACCGTACCCAAGTCCTTTTGAAGCACGGCAAAAGCCACCAGGATATACACCAGCCCCAAGAGGAGGTATTTCCCGATCGGGTATTTTTTGAATTTCAGGTCTTTGTATTTATCATAATGCGTGTAGAAGGACGCAATAAAGAAGATCAAGAGGATCTTGGAGATCTCCGTCGGTTGAATCGAGATCGGCCCGATGAAGATCCAGTTCTTTGCACCATTGATCGTCCTTCCGACAGCCAGAGTCGCGAGAAACATTAATAGGGCGAGTCCGAAGTAGACAAATGTCAGGCGATCCAGTTTGGGAAGAATCTTCATCATGAAATAGCTTAAAAAGAAGACTGCAAAGCCCACCAGGATCCACACGATCTGCCGAAAGCCCGATGCGTCGTCCAGGCGGAAAATCATTATCGTGCCGATCGACAAAAGAAAGGTCGCGATGATAAACAAATACGGGTCACCTTTGATCAGCTTGCGCACCACGAGATTCGCGAGATACGTAACCCCTACCAAGAGCGCAGCAAAATACAACCGATTGGAGTTGAGCACGTCCCGGTCGTAGATGATGATCAAAAACAATGCCAATACCTGAAAAAGTAAAACCGAGCGCCTTAAGGATCGCTCGGCAATTCGCTTATTATTCATGGCCTTGCACCTCATTCACAAAGAGCAATTCCACATCGCCCACGCGAATTACGTCGCGATTCTCGAGTTCGGTTGGGTTCGAAATCCTTCGGTCGTTCACATAGGTTCCGTTTGCCGATTTTAGATCTTCGATCGTGTATACTCCGTTTTTCTCTTTCAGGATCGCATGCTCTTTTGAGATGAAGCGATCCTTCAAAACGATATTACTTTGATCGCCTCTTCCGATACTGTTATCCCGATTCAGATAATAGAGCTCATTGACCTTAAAGTTCAGCGTTTCCGGTCTGGTAATCAGGCGTAAGTACACATTCGAAGGCGTCTCGTCTCCATCGATCGACTTGATGTCGAGGTAGATCAGGCGAATGATCTGGAAAATAAAGTAGTAAATGATCAACACAAAAATATACTTGAGTCCGTTTGCGATCACATCGTACAGACTTAAGCTTCCAAAAATTTCCGTAGAGAAAAACCGTTCCAGTTGATCCAATAGTTCAGTCATAGGTACACCTCGCATACTAGTTTATCACAGATCGTTTTTCGTGAACAGTGACCCCGCATTTCGCATTCGTACACGCAATCTCTCTTCAATAGATCCGATATGTGATAAAATATAGGAAAACCGTGCTTCATAGGAGGAATCGCTATGCAAACCGCACAAGACCTGAAACAAATACTGGAAATCGCGCTTCGAAGAACCTCATTCGACAAGCACTATAAAGCTTTACACGATTATTTTTCCGATCCGGATTTTTACGTCCAATTCGACCGAATGCTGATCGCAAAGCGCTACGATGCGCTCTCCCTTGCGGAACTCTTCCACCCGCTATACGCGGGGATCTACAACAAAGATGTACGCGACTGGCTTGAAGAAATCCTGTACTATACGATGCACTTAAACTTCACGGGCTTTACTTCACGAGTCAATGTGGAAAACATCCCGTATCACCGCTTGTTTTTAGACTGCCTCCGCTTTGTAAATGAACTCGAACACGAATCGGGAGACGGAGGGCTTCTCGAGTATCCAATGCAGCTGCTCTCCGCCGAAGAAGAGCGCTACCCCGACATTCACCCGGAGTACTTCACCTTCAAAAGAGAATTCCTGGAAAATTTCGTCTACGAGATGATGAAGATCGATATCGCGATTCGCGGCTACAATACGATTCAACATGTGATCTCGGTAAACGCTGTCAGCATGCATATCGCGAGGCAACTCCGAGCGGCAGGCATTCCGATCGACCTGGGGCTGGTCGCGGGCGCGACCCTCTGCCACGACGTCGGAAAGTACGGCGTGAAGGGAGACGAAGCCAAGCGGATCGCCTATTATCATTATTTCTACACTTACGATTGGTACGAGAAGCGCGGCCTCGAGAAAATGGGAAATATCGCCACGAATCACTCCACTTGGGACTTGGAGCTGTACAATCTCACGATTGAGGCGCTCTTGCTTATCTATGCGGATTTTCGCGTGAAAAATATCGCCGTCAAGAATTTGGAAGTCATGTCCGTAATACCGCTCGACCTCTCGTACCAAGTCATATTAGACAAGCTCGACAATGTCGATCAGAAGAAAAAGGATCGTTACACCCGCGTGTACGCGAGACTCGTCGACTTCGAAATCTATTTGAAGCGGCTGGGAATCGCCGTGGACCCCGACACCCTTTCGAGCGGTGAAATCGAACGAAAGCCGTTTTCTCACTTCGCCCTCTTGCAGGGAAACGAAGTGATCCGCTATATGATCGACTTCTCGATCGACCACAACTTAAATGTCATGCACCGTTTTTCGCGTGACGACAGCTTCAACGCACTCATGGAAACCGTGCGGGGAGAAAACGACAAGCTGACCCTCAGGCAGTATCTGGACCTTTTATACGAGTATTCCTCGTATTTTACGCTCAAGCAAAAGAAGATGGTCATGCAGTTCCTGTTTGACCTCCTTTTGGCGGAAGCGGACGACATCCGGAGGGACACGGGCCGACTCCTGGGTTATATCCTCGCCAATTACGACGACGACTATAAAAAAGAGATCCCGCCTTCGATCACGTACGAGACCCTTCGCGGAACGAAGGCGTACAGGGACCTTCTCCAAA
>CAZFWK010000003.1:31776-34374 GCA_964522555.1 uncultured Peptoniphilaceae bacterium
TCTTCCCCGATGTCAGCTTGCTCGACCACAAAGATCGACTCCAATACAATCTGATCCCCATTCACAAGGAGTTGTTCCGCCTGATCGACGCTTCGACCTCGCCTTACACCGACGTGTTTCTCGAATGGTATGACCCCAAATACGAGTTCAGCGGTCAGACGCTGATCGTGCTCGTCCGGACGCTTCTCTACGTTCCGCTTGAGCGCTTAAATTCGCTTCAACTCGACTTGATCGAGTCGTTTTTACTGCGTCAACTTGAGAGAGACGACCAAGAGACGAAACTCGTCGTATTGGATCTGATCTTGGAATTACGCGACTTTTTGCTCCAACGAGAGAAAATCCGCACGCAAATCGAAAACTTGATTGCACAAGAGAAAGACTGCAAATCGATCGCCAAGAGCTTTCTATTGTACTCTTTATCCGAATCCCTCGGAGCAGAACCTCATATGACGAAAGAACTCGAAGCGTGCCTGCGTGCGATCGATTCGGAGATGTCGTATCTGTTGCTGACCAATTTAAAGGCGGACACCCCGTGGATCGTAAAGAAGATCAATATCGAGATCCTGGCGGAAGCAGCCAACCGATTTACACCTAAGCGATTCCACGTAGCGATGCACTATTGCAATTTGCTGAAAGTCAGCGAATTCGATGTGGTTCGAGAAAATGCGGGGCGAGCGCTCGTGTCGCTCGTGACACAGATGCCGCCGGAAGAAGTGAACGACACGGCAATCGAACTCTTGCGCGGCCTCGAGATGAACGACTATAATTTCGTCCGCTTGATTCCGAAATTCTTAGGCGAGATTCTCTTGTATCTCCCGCCACACGAGCTAAACGAGATTCTAAACGACTTCGATACGAAGCTAAAATCCGCGAGCAGCGAAACCCTCCACGCCATCCTTCACACGATCGGGCGCGCGATCGAAATGTACGATGTGTATCGCGCAAAGAGCGCGGAAGACCCCGAGATCCACAATGAGAGAAGAAACCGCATGATCGGCATCCTGATATCGATGGTCTCTTCACCGAAGCCGCTCGTGCATACGGAAGCTTTTGCGGTGCTCGGGATGTATATCTTCAACTCCAATACGATCTATCCGGAAACGCAAGCGTATTATCTGCGTGAATACGGCAAGAAGATCCTCACATTGCTCACCACGAAGGACGATAAGTTCACGTATTTGAGCAATGCGTATTCGCTCAACCAAATCTACAAATGCATCACCGAATACCAGCTGCAAAACGGCGAGATTACCATTCCCGTGCAAGAAAAAGTGGCCTTTTTCCCGGGTACCTTTGACCCGTTCTCCTCCGGACACCTGGCGATTTGCCGCGATGTTCGGAACATGGGATACGAGGTCTTTGTGTCGATCGACGAATTCTCGTGGTCGAAGAAGCCGCTGCCGTATCTGGTGCGAGAAAAAATCGTCGAAATGTCGATCAGTGCGGAACGAAATATCTATATTATCCCGTCCGACATCTCGATCAATATCAGCAATGAAAGAAATATCGAAAATCTGATCACGCTCTTCCCCGATCGCGAGTTGACCTTCTTGGTCGGAGCCGATGTGGTGGAAAATGCCAGCGCTTACCGCAAGAACGAAACCCTCCGGACCCTTCCCCATCTCGTGTATTTACGCCAAACACAAATGAATGAGGCCACCGAGGCGATCATAAAAGAGAAGCTGACGGGAGAATTCGTCCTTTTAGCGCTGGATATCGACATGCAAGTCATCAGCTCCACCTTGATCCGCGACTCCATCGACAACAACCGAGACATCAATCATCTCGTAAACCCGATGGTTCGGGACTTTATCATGGAGCATAAGCTTTATAAAAGAGACGACCCCTTTAAGACGACCATCACCCGAAGTAAATATACGCTGCGCACATCGGATGAACTCACGCAGGAGGACGTGGATTTCGTGTTCTCCGTGTCCAAAGAAGATGTGCAAATCCACGTGCGCGACGAAAAGCCTACCGTCATGCGCTTTTATACGACCGACACGCAGGAACTCATCTGCCTTGCGATCTACGAGAAGATCGAGATCATCGACCTATACCACTTTTTCCAGCATATCCCGACGATTTCCATTATTCGCGAGAGCACGAGAGGACCAATCGCGTATTTGCACGGTGTGTTTATCGAGCGCAATTACAACGGACTGCGAGAAGAACTGGTAAACGAGGCCTTTGCTCATGTCGTCTCCCACAACTTCGACAATATGCTCTACACGAATCGTATGCGGTACAACAAAGAGTATACCGACCTGCTCTTGCAATCGGGTTTCCGCTATATTGCGAGGGATCCCGTGCACGATACGATGTTGGTCGACACCTCAAACCCCGTGACACTCAATCTGAATATCGAAAAGTATATCAAGAAACCGTACAATTCCCACCCGTCGGTATTGCAAACGATTAAAGAAAGCCGCCGGAAACTGAAAGAAGCGATGACCGAGCTCTTCCCCAATACGCTGATCCTGAGCTTTACCCGCGCGATGATCAACCAAAAGCTGATCGAGCGGATCACCGCTTACAATCAAGTGCCGATCGTTCCCACCGAGCTGGTGTAGACGACCTTCTCCACCCCGGCTTCGC
>CAZFWK010000004.1:0-17075 GCA_964522555.1 uncultured Peptoniphilaceae bacterium
GAAAAGTACAGCCGGTACTCGGACAAATAAACCGCAACCGCAACAAGCCGCGGCGCAAGCCGGTACCAAAAGCCAACCGAGCAAACCAATGCAGTCGAAAGATGGCAGTACGGATGGGCAAGCGGTCAAAACGGACCGTCAAAGCTCGGATAAAAAGAAGGGCGGCCGAAATCAGCAATCGTCGCAAAAACCGAGAGACAATCGCGGTTCGAAGCGCGGCGGAAGAGGTCGGAAAGACCAGGATGCGCCAAAGAAGAAAGAAATGCCGCCGATCAATTTAGATAAAGAGGTTGAAATCGATAGAAGCATCGTCGTAAAGGACCTTTCGCAGCGACTTGGGATCGGTGTGAGCCAGCTCATTTCCAAACTCATGATGTTGGGCGTGATGGCCAATCAGAATCAGGAGATTACATTTGAGTACGCGGAACTTGTCGCCTCGGAGTTTGGCAGGACCGTCGTCTTAAAAGAATCGAAACAACAATTGAACACGGAATCCGAATCCGGAGATATCTTCGGTTTGGACTTTGAAGATAAAGAAGAAGACTTGGTTGCCCGCCCCCCGATTATTACGGTAATGGGTCACGTCGACCACGGAAAAACCTCACTCTTAGATGCGATCCGAAAAACGCAAGTCACAAAAGGCGAAGCGGGCGGAATCACGCAGCATATCGGTGCCTATACCGTCACGATAAATAATCAAAAGATCACATTCTTGGATACCCCCGGACATGAAGCGTTCACCACCATGCGTGCGCGAGGTGCCAATGTAACAGACCTCGCAGTACTCGTAGTTGCGGCCGATGATGGTGTCATGCCGCAAACTGTAGAGGCGATCAATCATGCGAAAGCTGCAAATGTCCCGATTATCATCGCGATGAACAAGATGGACAAGATGAGCGCAAATCCCGATCGCGTAAAGCAAGAGCTTTCTGAACACGGGTTGATTTCCGAAGAATGGGGCGGCGACACGGTAATCGTTCCGGTTTCGGCGCATACCGGACAAGGAATCGACGATCTTCTCGAAATGATCTTGATGCTTGCGGAAATGCAAGAATTGAAAGCGAATCCGAAAAGACCGGGAATCGGAAGCATTATTGAGGCTCAACTCGATACCGGACGCGGTCCGATGGCTACGATCATCGTGGAAAAGGGAACTTTCCATTCTTCAGACATGATCGTAACCGGCTCATCTTCCGGTCGAATCCGTGCGATGTACGACGACAAATGGAAGCGCATCACAAAAGCCGGCCCCTCGATGCCGATTCGAATTCAAGGTTTGTCGGAAGTGCCGAATGCGGGCGATAAGGTGTTCGTTGTCGAAGACGAAAAGACCGCAAGAAGCTATGCGGACCTCGTACGCGTTCAGCAACGCGAGGATATGATCCAAGTTGGTCAAAAAGTTTCCTTAGATGATCTATACGAGAGAATCCAAGAGGGTGAACTAAAAGATCTGAATATCGTCGTAAAGACGGATGTTCGAGGAACGATCGACGCGGTTCGTCAATCACTGGAAAAACTCGGAAACGAAGAAGTCGCCGTTCGGATCATCCACGGTGCGGTCGGGGGAATCACCGAATCCGACGTGCAACTTGCTACGGCTTCCAGCGCGATCATTATCGGATTCAATGTCCGACCTTCGCAGGTCGCATTGGATATGGCGAAGGATGAAGGGATCGACATTCGTACGTATCGCGTCATTTATGAAGCGATTGACGATATTAAAGCGGCAATCAAAGGGATGCTCGCACCTAAGTTTGAGGAACAGGTGTTGGGTAGAGCGGAAGTCAGACAGACATTTCGTGTACCGAATGCAGGTACGGTCGCGGGGATCTATGTTCGAAGCGGTAAAGTATTGCGAAACGCGCAAATACGCTTGCTCCGTGACGATGTCGTCATTTATGAGGGATCCATCTCGTCTCTGAAACGTTTCAAAGACGATGCCAGAGAGATTAACACCGGCTATGAAGGCGGTTTAAGCATAGAAAACTTCAACGATGTAAAAGAAGGGGACGTCATCGAGGCGTATACCATGAAGGAGATCGAACGTTAGGAGGTCCAGATGAACGAGAAAAGACTGGGAAGAGTCGGACATGAGATCCAAAGAATCGTATCGAAGATTCTTACCGACGGACTCAAAGATCCGCGAATCAAACCGATGACCAGCGTTACAAAAGTCCAGGTCACAAACGACTTAAGTTTCGCCAATATTTATATCTCCGTTCTCGGAACGGAAGAAGAAAAGCAAGATACGCTAAAGGGATTGGAAAATGCAAAAGGCTTCATCCGCAAAACGATCAGCGCGGAAGTCGAACTCCGGCATACGCCCGAACCCAAATTCATTATCGACAACTCGATCGAAGATGCATCCGCGATGCAGGAGTTGATCCAACGCGTCCGATCAGAAGATCAAGCGCGCGAACAACCGAATCATGAGTGATAAAAATAAAATCGTAATGCAGATCGCAGATGCTAAGCGCATCGCGATCTGTACGCATTTAAATCCCGACGCAGATGCGTTGGGATCCATGCTTTCACTTCGGAGCATACTGGTTTCGATCGGAAAAGACTGTGTTGCCGTGAATCCGGGCGATATTCCGGAAAATTTACGGTTTTTACCGGATCTGGACAAACTGATTCCCGAACCGTTGGAAGATTTTGACCTCGTAATTGCTGTGGATGCTGCCGAACGCGCAAGGGTCGGCGGTATAGTCGATTTGCCGGAGAGGGCAAAGGAGACAGCCTGCATCGATCACCATCGATCCAATGTGGGATTTATGAAGGTAAATTGGATTGATCCAAAATTTGGCTCCACCTGTGAAATGATTTACGAATTGGGAAAATCCTTGGATGCACAATTGGATCACATCGCCGCAACTTGGCTTTATGCGGGGCTCTTAATGGATACCGGGCGGTTCCTTTACAATCAGACGAGACCGGAGAGTCATTATATGGCGGCGGATTTGATGAACAGAGGGATCGATTGGCAAGATATTCACATCCGCTTGTTTCAATCCATGCCGTATCGGGAATTTGAATTGTATCGCGCACTTTTATCGCGTGCGATTTTTCATAAAGACAAAACGATCGCGATCACCTATGCTCTGCTTTCAGACGCGAAAGAGTACCAAACGGGCTTAGATGCGACCGACCCGGCTCTTCACATTCTTCGCGATATCGATGAAGTCGAATGCAGCTGCTTGTTAAAAGAATCGGATCCGGGCGTCTACAAAGTCAGTATGCGTTCCAAGCGAGTCTTGGATGTCTCTAAAATCGCGGCGGCATTCGGTGGGGGAGGTCATCTTCGTGCGGCGGGTTGTACGATTCACATGCCTTTAGACGATGCGATGCGAGTTCTGCTGGAGGAAATTGAAAGGCAGTGGGCAGAAAGATGATCGGCTATCTATTGATCGATAAGCCGGAAGGGTACACCAGCCACGATGTCGTAGCGATCGTTAGAAGGACTTTAGGAGTCAGGCAAGTCGGGCATACCGGCACCCTGGATCCGATCGCAACCGGAGTTCTTCCGATTTGTGTCGGGCGCGCGACACGCATGAGCGAATACCTCTTAGCGGATGATAAGGAATATACTGCGACCTTGCAATTAGGGATACGAACGGATACGTATGACCGCCAGGGAGAAGTTCTTGGAGAGGCGGAAGTTTCTATTTCGAAAGAACGGATCCTAGATTTGCTAACCGCAATGATAGGCAGGCAAAAGCAAGTCCCGCCGATGTTTTCCGCAAAAAAGGTCGGCGGCAAAAAGCTCTACGATCTCGCAAGGCAGGGGATCGAAGTCGAAAGAAAGCCGAACGACATCACCATTCATGCACTCGAGCTGATCGCTTTTGATCCGCCCCTCATTACGATACGAGCGTATGTCAGCAAGGGAACGTATATCCGTTCAATCGTACACGACATAGGAGAAACGCTCGGGTGCGGCGCCATGATGACCGCGCTTCAGCGTACGCGTTCGGGCCCTTTTCGAATCGATCAGTGTACTTCATTGGAATCCTTGCAAGCTCTTACCATGGAAGAGATCGGAGCGAAGATGCTTCCGATCGATACGGCACTATTGCGGGTTGAAGCGGTCCGAGTAAAAGAGGCACTCTCAAAGATGCTGATCAACGGCAGAGAAATCGACTTCACGGCGGAAGACTGCGGACTTTTACGTGTATACGATGAAGCGCACAATTTCTTAGGCCCGGGCAAAGTGAACGCAAACCGACTGAAACTGATCAAAGTGATGATCTGAGGAATTTATGAGAGTAATTGATATCGACGTTCATACGAAATCGAATGGCAAATCCGTCGTCGCGCTCGGAAATTTCGACGGTATGCACAGAGGACATCAAACCCTATTCCGTATTTGTTCCGATGTGGGCAAGAGAGAGGGATTTCTTCCTTCCGTGCTATTGTTTCGTTCCCACACAAGACAATCGATTGATAATGCACCTTTCATGCAGCTTCAATCCTTACAAGATAAGCTCGGCGTCGCGAGAAATTACGGGATCGTACAAGCTTTTCTACTCGAATTCTCTGAAAAGATCATGAAGTTGAGTCCCGAACAATTTGTCGACGAAATCCTCGTGAAGAGATTAAATGCGGGTGCGCTAGTCGTGGGTACAAACTATCGATTCGGGCACCGAGCGCAAGGAGATGTTAAGCTGCTGAAGTCGATGTGCTCTGAAAGAGGGATCGAGGTTCTGATCGCACCGGAAGTTTTACATGATGGCGTGATGATCAACAGCACAATGATTCGAGAGGCAATCCTAGAGGGTCATGTAGAAGAAGCGCACCAACTCTTGGGAGATCACTACAGAATCCGAGGCGTGGTAGGACCCGGCAAGCGAAGAGGAAGAAATCTCGGATTTCCTACCGCAAATTTACAGTTATTCTTCCCGTATTGCCTTCCGAAGGACGGTGTGTACTACACACATATCCAAATCGGAAATATGAGTTTGCCTTCCCTGACGAATATCGGAAACAACCCGACATTTGAAGGAGCCGATCGTAAGATCGAGACGCATATACTGGACTTTAGTGGTGACTTGTACGATCTAGAAGTCAAGATTGCATTTGTCAAATTTTTGCGAGATGATATCCGTTTTGAGAATGCAGACGCTCTGATCGCGCAGATGAAAGAAGACGAGGCGACCGCACGCGCATTGATTATTGAAGAAAACATCTCCTCCTCGGAGGAAAAACACCCCGATTCTTAATGTACAGGGATTGCGAATTATGGTATACTAAACATTGGTACTCATGCTTCGTTGTGCGACTCTCCGACGGCTGCGAGGTATGAGCGAATCACAATAATAGGAGGACATCGAAATGATGATGACAAAAGAAGAGAAACAACAGATTATTTCCGAGTACGGTCAAAACGAAACCGATACCGGCTCACCCGAGGTGCAAATCGCACTGATGACACATCGAATCCGCTCATTAACTGCGCATTTACAGCACAATAAGAAGGATCACCATTCGCGACGCGGCATGTTCATGTTAATCGGTAAACGTAAAGGCCTTATGAACTATTTGCAAAAGAAAGACATTGAAAGATACCGTACGCTGATTTCAAGATTAGGCATTCGGGGTTAGAGAGCGGCTCGTCCGCTCTTTTTTAACATTTTACAGGAGGACATATGGAACGTGTTTACAAACACGATTTTTGCGGTCAAGAACTGACCGTAAAGGTCGGAAAAGTGGCTGAACAGGCAAATGGCGAAGCGCTCATCCAATGCGGCGATACGATCGTGCTTGCGACCGCGACGGCTTCGAAAAGACCGCGAGCGGGAATCGATTTTTTCCCACTCAGCTGTGATTTCGAAGAAAAGCAATATTCGGTCGGGAAAATCCCGGGCGGATTCGTAAAAAGAGAAGGAAAACCGACGGAAAAAGCGGTTCTATCCTCCCGCCTTATCGACAGACCCCTCAGACCGTTATTCCCGGAAGGGTATCGAAACGATGTGCAAGTCGTAGCAACGGCGTTTTCGGTCGACCAAGATCATGCCCCCGACATTTTAGGCATTACGGGAGCTTCGATCGCATTGACGCTCTCGGATATTCCGTTTGATGGTCCGATTGCAGCCGTGTCGGTCGGGATGATCGACGGAGAGTATATTCTCTACCCGAACCAAGCGCAAAGAGAAGCGTCCATCTTAAACCTCACGGTAGCCGGGTCAGCTGATGCGATCATGATGGTCGAATCGGCTTCCGACATCTTAACTGAGGAGCAAATGCTGAAGGCAATCCTACTCGCACACGAAGAGATCAAGAAATTCTGCGCCTTCATTAGCGATATTCAAGTCCAAATCGGGAAGCCGAAGATGGAAGTGACACTGAATCGCGTACCCGAAGAAATCTCGATGCCTGTACGTGCCTTTGCAGAGGCACGCATGCACGCTGCAATCCGAAACGAAGATAAAATCCTTCGCGTTACGCAAATGGATGAGATCGCTCAAGAGACACTTGAGCATTTTGAAGCGGAATTCGCGGATTCGCTTTCACAAGTGAAAGAAGTTTTGGACGATATCGAGAAAGAAGAAGTCAGACGACTCATATTGGAAGAAAAAATTCGTCCCGACAATCGCGATATGGACGAAATCCGACCGCTTTCCTCGGAAGTAGGATTCTTGCCGAGAACGCACGGATCGGGATTATTCCAGCGCGGTCAAACGCAAGTTCTTTCCGTGGCAACCCTTGGAGCACCCGGGGACGCGCAGTCACTTGACGGCGTTATGGAGCAGGAAAATAAGCGTTATATGCACCACTACAACTTCCCGCCATATAGCGTAGGCGATACCCGTCCGATGAGAGGTCCGGGAAGAAGAGAAATCGGCCACGGTGCTCTCGCAGAACGCGCGTTGATCCCGGTATTACCTTCGCAAGAGGACTTCCCCTACACTTTACGCGTCGTATCGGAAGTGTTGAGTTCGAATGGTTCCAGCTCGCAAGCCAGCGTTTGCGGTTCAAGCTTGGCGCTCATGGACGCAGGCGTTCCGATCAAAGCACCGGTTGCAGGAATTGCAATGGGACTGATTAAGGATGACAAAAACGTCGCGATCCTGACCGATATCCAAGGTCTCGAAGACCACTTGGGTGATATGGACTTTAAAGTCGCCGGTACGAGAGAAGGCATCACTGCGATGCAAATGGATATCAAGATCAAAGGGATCGACGAGGAAATCCTGCGAGAAGCACTGGAGAAAGCGAGAAATGCAAGACTCAAGATTCTCGACAATATGGACGAAACAATCTCGGCCCCACGAGAGTCTCTCTCCGAATACGCACCCCGAATTTTTACAATCAAGATCAATCCGGATAAAGTAAGAGAAGTAATCGGACCGGGCGGTAAGGTCATCAATGGAATCATCGCGGAGACCGGCGTAAAGATCGACACTGCGGATGACGGCATGATCGTCGTTACCGGAACAAACGGACCGAGCGGTGAAAAGGCGATCTCCATGATCGAAGATATCATCCGCGAAGTCGAAGTAGGCCAGGTATACACCGGGAAAGTAACGCGCCTGATGAACTTCGGTGCCTTTATGGAAGTGCTGCCCGGTAAAGAAGGACTCCTTCACATTTCCAATATTTCACATGAAAGAGTAGAAAAAGTCGAAGATGTGCTGAAAATCGGAGACGAAATGCTCGTGAAGGTTGCGGAGATCGACAAACAAGGACGCATCAATCTAAATCGAAAGGTCTTGCTGCCCAGAGAAGGCGGAGCACCTGATGAAGATCGAAAGCCCAGACAAGACCGTGGCCCCAGGAACGATCGAGACCGCCGACCGAGAAATCACGGAAATCCGAGAGATCAAAAGTAATCCAATGACGATAAAACTGCTGATCCGTTCCGAGAGCCGCCACCCGCTGCCTGCTTACGAAAGCGAGCAGGCTGCCGGGATGGACGTTAGGGCGTATCTGGATGAGGAAGTTACCTTAGGCCCGCTCGAGCGCGCGATCATCCCGACCGGGCTCTATGTTCAGTTTGAGAGCGGATACGAATTGCAAGTCCGTGCACGTTCCGGATTAGCCTATAAGCACGGCATTGCGCTAGCAAACGGAGTCGGCACCATCGACAGCGATTATCGAGGGGAGATCGGCGTCATTTTAATCAATCTTTCGAACACGCCGTACACGATTCGCGACGGAGACCGCATCGCGCAGCTGATACTCGCCAAAGTCGAAAAAGCCGAAGTGGAAAGTGTAGAAGTTTTAGAGGATACAATAAGATCGGACGGAGGATTCGGGCATTCTGGCTACTAGAATGCCTTTTATTTACGGTTCGTTCCACTTTTAAATGGCCGGGTTTTCGTTTGTATTTTGCAAGCCATGCTACTCCTGTAGCTTTCGCGTAGCGCATTAGATCATACCGAAAAGAATTATTTTGGTGTTTCCCGTTGTGGTCGGTTCCCGACTCGATGATGTAGCCCCATCGGCCTTTTGGTTGGGTGATTCGTACCTCGAGTGCTTGGAGTTCTTTCATAGGATCCTCCTTTTCGATATTGGTCCTGAGGCTACATTATTCCTTTTCTTTTGTTCTTTTGATGAGTTTATCGAAGTCGGATTCGATCTTTTGTGTCTTATTGTAAATCGTGTATTCAGCGGTCGCTTTGGTTTTGGCTTGCTGGCTCGATATGCTCCCTTTGTTCTCATCGGGTAGAATTTGGTACTTTCTAAATGCGAGGAAGGCATTTACGCTCTCTGCGAATTGTCTCATCGAGAAGGTATTTTCTCGCTCAATTAAGTCCTCAATGTAATCAAAAAAACTGCTCACGTTTCTTTCTAACGCTCGGATTTGTTTTTCATCAAGATAATTCTTTGCTACTTGGGTATCGGACTTTAAAATTCTTCCATTTGGCGCGTTTTTCCATGTTTTGAGTCCCATATTGTCTTTTTCATGATTTGCCTCGCTGTAGATAATTTCTGCTGCGGTCTTTCCAGTGATGGCGTAATGGAATTTATTTTGCACCATTGCATAAAACTGTGTTGTAAGCTCGGAGTTTGTATCATAGTCGATGGAGACTTCAGCGAAAATGTCTGTGATTTGTTGCCAGATTCGTCTTTCGCTTGCGCGGATTGATCGGACTCTTTCTAGCAGTTCTTTGAAGTAGTCTTTGCCGAATGCTTTGCCATTTTTTAGCATCTCGTCGTTTAGCACAAAGCCTTTGATGATGTATTCTTTCAGAGTTTGGGTTGCCCATTTTCGGAACTGAGTGGCTTCATAGGAGTTTACGCGATACCCGACTGCAATGATGGCGTCTAGATTATAAAAATTGATTTCTCGCGTAACACTGCGGTTTCCTTCTTCTTGAACTATTCGAATTTTTCTAATAGTTGTATTTTCTTCTAGTTCGACAGATTTAAAAATTTCTTGCAGGTGGTAATTAATGGTGGGTACTTCTACATTAAACAAATCTGCCATCATTTTTTGCGTCATCCAAAATGTTTCCGCTTCAAAGCGTACTTCGACCCTAATGTCTCTTTGGTGGATCTGGTATAGGATGATTTCGCTTTTTTCCTTCATAGGCTTCCTCCTCGAATAGTAGTTTTATCAAGTCGAAGCTTGATAGTGTTATATGTGGTATGCCCTGTATTATAATGATCCGAATAAGGGGCGTTATGGTGAGTTCGATTCCTCCTAGTAGGTATTAAGATACGCTACGATCAATCTGAAAGATGCAAATGTCAAGATAAGAATGCACACTTTCGATTAAATAAGAATGTATACTCAGAGTTCTTTGCTCTTTGCCGTTCTGGGTTCGTCCATCACGGTTTTTAGGTTGTCGAACAAAATTGTTTTAGGAACCCCTCCGATATGTTCAAAAATTTCCGTTAAATACCGCCATAGATGAGCTATGTAATAAAAAATCTGATGTCCATTTCCGGCGTGGTGCAGCAGGTTTTTGACTTCAATTTGCATAACCTCACCTCAGCGAAATTATCCGGTATTCTGGTTCGTTTTGGACATTCTTATTTGATCATTTTTGTACATTCCTAGTTTGTCATTTGCATCTAAGACTTGGCACATAACGCGGGTGCTGTACTTTCTTTTGCTTATTGTACCATGGGGTGCTAATAAATTGTTGTCCTATTAAGTGTAACTTATCCAAACAACTGAACCAACGGTAGTAAACGACGATGCTATATTTAATCAGAAAATGTCGTTTTAGGAAACGCAAAACTGATCCAGAAGATCAGTCCGTAGCGAAGTGGGCAGGTTACTTAACTCGTTCCGAAAATGCATTTGGCGATACTGTAGTTGGCAATGCGGGAGTTCTGTTGGCCGACTTGGAATAATTCGCGCAGATTGACTCGGGTAAGAAGACTGTGACCACGCGGCCAGTGCTGTTTGAGGCGGTTCTATCCCTTATTCTTGGGTTGATTTTAAGTTTAGCCATAAATGGAGATGTGGTTCCGAGTGTGATCCAAGGGCTGATGCTTGGCCTTTCCGCAACCGGTTTGTATAGTGGGGTAAAAAAAACCATGACGAAATATAGAAGTAGCGAGGGCTGATTTCGCCCTCGCTATATTACTTGTAAATCTCCTTCAGTTCGTCGATCACGTTATTGGAAATAGTTTTTTCACCACCGATAATATAGATCGTCTTACCTGATAAAGTACGAAGCCGTTCTTTTATTACGGTTGGAATGCTGTCTTTTTGTGTGAGTAAAATGGAGGAGTGAAATTTCGTGCTCATGGGTCCAGAAGCGAGACCATCGGGGAAATTTTCTCCAGATACGAGGAGGATGGATTCGAAGCTTCGATTGCCTTGCCCGTAGAGAAGAGCAGATGTCTCATAGCGATCGCTGCCTGCGATGTGGTTCGAAATTCCATTTCGAGATCCACCAATTTTCACACTGGCGGTCGCATACATAACAGGCTCGTCCAATAAATAGAGTATCCCAGGATAGTTGTAGTAGTTATTGACGAGAGGTGGGGCGCTGAGTGCATCGGCGAAGTTCTTAGAGCTGACATAGAAGGGATTTCCACCGCCTAGTGTGATTCGATCCAGGTATTCTTTTTCGATCCATTTTCCAATTTGTTGCGAGGTATCGACGCGGTTGGCTCCGGCGATTCGCTGCGCTTCGTAATCTCGAGAAAGAGAGTTTTCCACGTTCTTAGATAGGGTGTTTTCGTCACCGAGGAGGAGAATTCGTCGTACACCGAGCCGTTCCAGTTCTGCATGAACCGCTGCGGGGATCGAGTCTCTTTTTATCAGTAAGAGGGGACCGTCGACCCATGATCCAAGGACGCCACCACAGAGTGCATCTGGCCACGTTTCACCGGAAGCGATTACAGCGGTATCGGCACGATCGAACGCAATTTCGCTGACCTTTACAGCGGTTTCATATCGATCTATTCCTGCGATGCGAATGATTTCAGGTTCTCTTCTTTCTGATGCGAATAAGTATTGGGGGAGGAAAAGTAGTAAACACAATACAAAATACGGTACTTTCTTTTTCACGTTACGATCTCCTTTTTTTCTCATTATACGATATTGATAGAATGAATGGTGCCAAAGTCCAAGAGTTTTTCCGTCGAGCGATGTAAAAGATCCTTCTCATTTTGTCGAGGGATGAAGTATTGGGAAATGAATAAAAATAATGAAATTTGAGTGTTTTGAGTTAAGTACTTTCCAACCAGTTTCTCACACGATCCAACTAGGAACAAAATATCTGGTATACTATAATGTACCATGACAGTTGAAAATTAACGACTACATAAATTAAGTTCATTCCGATACATCCTCGATATTAGGCGCATCGGAATTCCTTTTGTTTTGATATACTGGGGGTGGAGGATGCTATGGCAAAGAAAAAAAGTAACGGGACTCAGAGCGTGAAGGTGGACAATTCAATACGCATCCGGAATCTCTTATTCGCAGCGGCTGCGCTTACCGCCCTATCTTTTGTTTTCATCGTAAGCGAACAGACCGGCGTGATCGGAAAGTTTTTTCGCGGGATCTATTTTACTATATTTGGAATCGGGGCATTTGTTGCACCGCTTTATTTACTTGCCATTATCGCGATGGTCCTATTGAAACGGTTTACCGGGCGCATTCGCTCCCATACCTTTTGGATCGGGGGGCTACTCCTTTTGATCTTGGCGCTGATCGCAATCAATTCACCGGGATCCACAGAGTTCGGTACTGCGATCGAAAACGCGCGAAGTTTAGGTAAATATAAGATGGGCGGCGGGGTTTTGGGCGCATCGATCGGTTGGGTGATCTGGAGACTCCTTGGAAAAGTGGGGGGGATGATCCTGGTAATCCTCTATGTAGTGGTGATGCTACTCGTCTTCTTACGCCTCTCCGTGAAGGATGTGTTGGTTGTTTGCAGCCAAGCGGTCCTCGCTGCCTTTTATTGGGTTAAGAATAAAATTGAAACACGACCGAAGAAAGAAAAAAAAACACCGGAAATACGAAAAGAGCCGGAACAAGACGATGATGCGCATTCGCTTTCCGAAATTGCGATTGTAGACTACTCGGATCATGAGCCGGTACACGCCTATTCCGATGAGGCTGTTGATAACGATGAAGCGGAAGACCCGAAGCAAATGGAAATGAAGGATCTCGGGGTAGAGCATCGGGAGATCTCGACGTATACGCTTCCCTCGATCGACTTATTGGAGTCGCATAGCACTTCTTCGGCAGCTTCGGAGAAAAAAAGCATCCAACTCAAAGCGGAAAAAATCGTTAAAACCCTCTCCGATTTCGGAATCTCTGCAAAGGTAACGCATGTGAGCCGGGGGCCTACCGTTACTTGTTTCGAGATGGAGCCGGCCCCGGGAGTGAAGGTAAGTCGTATCGTGAATTTGGCGGACGATTTGGCGCTCAGCCTGGCCGCTACCGATATCCGTATTGTCGCACCGTTACCCGGTAAAGCGGCGGTCGGGCTGGAGGTTCCGAACGAAACGAAAGACACGGTTTCTTTGAAAGAGATACTCGACTCACAGGAATTTCGTACGACCTCGTCAAAATTACCTTTTGCATTGGGAAAAACTATTTCGGGCAAGCCGATTGTCTCCGCAATCGAAAAGATGCCGCATCTCTTAATTGCCGGTGCCACAGGCTCGGGAAAAAGTGTGTGTATCAATACGATGATCATGAGCATTCTATATAGCGCCAGACCGGATGAAGTGAAGCTGGTCTTGATCGACCCGAAGGTCGTAGAATTAAGCGTATACAACGGGATCCCGCACTTAATTGTTCCCGTCGTGACGCAACCGAAGAAGGCGAGTGCCGCGATGTTTTGGGCGGTAGAAGAGATGGAAAGGCGCTATCAGCTGTTTTCAACGCATCGCGTTCGCGACATCACCTCTTATAAAGCGAAAGCACAAGTCGATACCGACATGGAAAATCTGCCCTATATCGTCATCATCATTGACGAGCTGGCCGATCTCATGATGGTGGCCGCGGGCGAAGTCGAAAACTATATCGCGAGACTTGCCCAAATGGCGAGAGCGTGTGGTATCCATTTGATCGTGGCGACACAAAGGCCGTCGGTAGATGTTATCACCGGTACGATCAAGGCGAACATCCCGTCCCGAATCAGCTTCCAAGTCAGCTCGCAAGTCGACTCGCGAACCATCTTGGATATGGCAGGTGCGGAGAAACTTCTCGGAAAAGGGGATATGCTGTTCTATCCATCGGGTTTCAGCAAGCCGCTTCGAATCCAAGGCGCATTCGTCACTGAAGACGAAGTGGAGCGCGTCGTATCCTCTCTTAAGGCGACCGAGCATCCTCGGTACGATGCAGAGGTGATCGAAACGATCGAAGAGCACACGATGCCCGAGAATAGCGAGATCGAGAATCAGGACCCGCTCCTGACGGAAGCGATCGACCTTGTGATACAAGAGGAGCAAGCCGCCGTTTCGCTTTTACAAAGAAAACTCAGAATCGGGTATTCGAGAGCGGGCCGTTTGATCGACGATATGGAGAATATGGGTATCATCGGAAAACACGAGGGTAGCCGATCGCGAAAAGTGTTGATCAGCTTCAACCCACTGAAGGAGCAGAACAATGAATTTGGCCAATAAACTGACTTTATTGAGAGTCGCGATGATTCCGATTTTTACTCTCATTTACTATCGATACGGAATCGGCGCCTTTTCCGGAACCGTATTTATCATCGCGTCCTTGACGGACACCTTGGACGGCTATATTGCGAGATCCCGCAATTTGATCACGACCTTTGGCAAGTTTGCGGACCCGCTTGCGGACAAGCTCTTGGTAACCGCGGCTCTAATTCTGTTAACCGAATCGGGTATCATACCGGGGTGGGCTGTCATCGTGATCTTGGCGCGTGAATTTATCGTTACCGGTTTTCGTGTCATTGCGGCCAGCGCGAATGTTACGATCGCGGCTTCCTCGTTCGGAAAAATTAAGACGATTACGCAGTTTTCCGCCATTGTCCTGCTACTTCTTGGGAACCCGATTTTCGGGGTGAGCGGGTTTCGTTTAGACTTATTGCTGTTTTATCTTTCGGTCATACTGACCGCCCTCTCCGGTGCGGATTATTTGATTCGGAACAAAGATATATTGGATCTTACGAATATCTAATCATTGACAACCGATATCGGATAAGCTAAAATATAATAGAACGAATGTTCTATCAGAAAGGTGGTGCCCTTTGGGGAAGAGCATGAATAAAGAAGAAAAAGCGGAAAAACTGAAAGCGTTACAGGCGGCATTTACGAAAATTGAAAAGCAGTACGGGAAAGGCTCCGTAATGAAACTGGGGGATGCACCGGTATTGGAAATCGGCGTCATTCCGACCGGTTCCATCGCGTTAGATATTGCGATGGGAGTGGGCGGTGTGCCGAGAGGCCGAATCATCGAAATATACGGGCCGGAGTCCTCCGGTAAGACTACACTTGCATTGCACATGGTCGCCGAGGCGCAAAAGCTGGGCGGAATCGCGGCTTTTATTGACGCGGAGCATGCTCTTGACTCTACGTATGCACAGAATTTGGGAGTCGACATCAAAGAACTCGTCATCTCACAACCCGACACGGGAGAACAAGCGTTGGAGATTGCAGAATCGTTGGTTCGCTCCAATGCGATTGACATTATCATCATCGACTCCGTAGCGGCCTTGGTTCCGCGAGCGGAGATCGAAGGCGAGATGGGTGATTCGCATATGGGGCTGCAAGCGCGACTAATGTCTCAAGCTCTCAGAAAGCTTGCTGGGGCGATCAACCGCACCAATACCGTATTGGTCTTTATCAATCAGCTTCGAGAAAAAATAGGCGTCATGTTTGGGAATCCCGAAACGACGGCGGGCGGACGCGCATTGCGATTCTACGCGACGATGCGCCTGGATATCCGGCGTGCGGATACGATCAAAGAGGGCGATTCGATGATCGGAAATAAGACGCGCGTGAAGATCGTTAAGAATAAAGTGGCTCCGCCGTTTAAACAAGTTGAATTCGATATCATGTATGGTACGGGAATCTCAAAAGAAGGAAATCTCGTCGATGTGGGTGCGGCGTGCGATGTAATCGATAAGGCCGGTGCCTGGTATAGTTATGGCGATACGCGAATCGGGCAAGGACGCGAAAAAGCAAAGGAATATTTGCGAGAGAATCCGGAAGTCGCCGCCGAGATTGAGCGAAGAATCCGAGAGATTCACAATTTGGATGCACTGACTGTCGAAGTCACCGAAGAAGACGAAGGGGATCTCGACGAAACGACTGAACTCGATTTTTAATGCGATTCTTATTTTTCACCGATACCCATATCCGTTCCACATCGATGCGAAGCCGTCTCGACAATGTGACGGACTCCTTGGAGGAGAAGATGGAGGAAGTCGGACGGATTGCAAAATTGCACCAAGTCGATGCAATCCTACACGGTGGGGATCTGTTTGACCGCCCGGATGTCTCCGTCATGACGGTATCGCGTTTTGCACAAATTCTTTCAAAGTATCATTGCCCCGTTTATGCAACGGTGGGAAATCATGATATCTTTGCGCATAATCCTAAAACACTCCCTCGTACGATGATGGGGCTTCTGTCCGTATTGGGACTTATAACCTTAATTCCGCAGGAAGGGATTCGCCTCGAGACGGATTGCGTGGTGCAGCTTTCGGCTGCACCTTTTCGTTATGATATCGACCGTGGGGACCGGGAAAGCTATTACCAAAAGCGAAGGGATGATTCCGTCGATTGGCATATCTTACTGGTGCATGCGATGCTATTACAAAAGCCCTTTATCGCAGATATTTCGCATACGGTGATCGGCGACTTACATGAGCTCGATGCGGATATCGTTCTTTCCGGACATTATCACAACGGGTACGAAGTTACCGCTTCGAAAGGTACTCTTTTCATCAATCCAGGGAGCTTGCTGCGTACGAGCAATAGCTTAAATGACATGCAACGAACCCCGCAAGTTGTCCTTTTGGATTTGCATAAAAACAAACCGATTGACTACCAATTGATCCCGCTTCGATCGGCGAAGCCCGGAGAAGAGGTGCTTTCCAGACAGCATACGGTTGAGAACCAAATGCGGCAGGAGAACCTGGAGCAGTTTAAGCAATTGGTAAGGGAGCATGTAGATTTAGACCGGTACGACATTTACCATATTATGGAAGAACTTTCGAAGTCTGAAGGGTTTGAGGCGGATGTCGTCGAAGAAGCGATGGCGAGACTTGCGCAAGTGGAGAGCAATCATGAACATTCGGAAGAAAATTGAATCCGTTGAAATACACAATTTTCAATCGCATATCGATACCAAGATCGAGTTTGCACCCTTGCTGACGACTGTGGTAGGCGCTTCGGACGCCGGAAAATCTTCCGTGATTCGGGCGCTTAGATGGGCACTCTTTAACGAACCCTCCGGCACGCAGTATATGCGAGTCGGAACGGCCGATACTTATGTGCGTCTTCTCTTTACCGATGGCTCCGCACTTCTTCGGGCGCGAGACAAGAGTAAGAATTACTATATTCTCCAAAATGCAGATGGCGAATCGACGAGATTGGAGGGTTTCGGCCAAAAAACGCCGTCTCAGGTCGCGGAATTCACCGGCATTCGGAAAGTGCAAGTCAGCGAAAAGGACTCACTC
>CAZFWK010000004.1:17085-32811 GCA_964522555.1 uncultured Peptoniphilaceae bacterium
AAATGTCGCCGGTCAATTGGAGGGACCTTTTCTTTTGGGAGAAACCCCGACCGTGCGCGCAGAGGCGATCGGAAGACTTGCGGGAACGCATCGGATCGACGCGGCGCATCGCCAAGCGAGAGCGGATAAGGGACAAAATACGCGACTCCTGAATCAATATATGGAGGACGAAGAGCAACTACTTCAAGAACTCAAAGCGTATGAAGGGTTAGAGGCCCTAAAAGATACCATCGACACCCTGGATCGTATCCAAAAGCGAATCGAAGAAATAGAAGGTACAATCAAGCCTTATCAAGGATTGCGTATGCGATGGAAGGCAGTTGTGTCCGGAGTTACGGAGACGAATGCCATCCTTTCGACATTCGGGCAATTAGAAGAATCACACCGATTATTCTTGCGTCTCCAAAGTCTTTCTGATGATCATAGACGTGCTGAGAAACTACGCGATCGGCTCCGTTCCGTACAGAGCAATACGTCAAGATGGATGACCACGCTAAGTGTCCAAAATAAATTCTTGGGATGGGTCCATACTTCCGAATTGCTCCTGCGATTCGAACGATTCACCCGATTTCGATCCTTACGCGATGCGTATTCGAGAAACAAAAGTGCGATCGTAAACTTGCAACCCTATCTAATAGCCGATGTAATAGGAGCGGGGATGCTCGAAGGAAAACTCCGAGACGCTTATGCTAAATACCTTAATCTAGACCTACTTTCGACGCGGGCTGCTGAAAACAAGAGAAGAAGAGAAATTGGAGCCGTGTATTATGCGAATTTACACGGTTTGGACGATGCATCGGCGCGAGTCATTCAAATGGATCAGCTGGCAAAAAGGTCCGACGCGTTAGAGTCGCTGAATCGTCGACTCCGTTCGGTAGTATCGGAAGAAGAGAAGTTACGCCACCGCATCGAGGAGACGAATCAGGCTCACGAGCATGCACTTCGCGCTTATATGGATGTATTTCGGGAATCGGGACAATGTCCTTATTGCTTAAGTGAACTATCCGAAGATTCAATGGAACATCTACGAGCACATTTGGAGAAGAGGGAGTCATGAATTACGAAAAAGACATTCAATTGTTAAAAGAACAAATCGATAAAGCACAGATGAACAAGGTACGGGCGGAAACTCGACTGGAAGCGCTTGAAAAAGAAAAGGAAGAAATCTTACAAGAGATGGCGCAATTTGGAATTAAGCCGGAAGAGCTGGATTCAGAGATCGAAAAATTGGAGGCGGAGATCCAAACGCTACTGAGTGAAGCGCAGAACCTCCTACCGAAAGAATAATGGAGATTCCGAAAGAAGCTCTTTCGGCGCAAATTCAGGCGTTGTCCCGTGAATACACCATGCAGGCCGCCAAGAAAGAGACGATCGAAGATTATTTAAAAGTCAATCGAGAAAAGCAACAGGCGATAACAATAGCAAACGAGAGACTGTCGAAAGTCCTGCAACTTTATCAGCTCACATCCGAGTTCGCACGCGCGCAATCCAAAGCGCATATTGAGTCGTTGGTGACGAGTTGTTTGCGTATCGTTTTCACCGATGATATTTCTTTTGTGATCGACATAACCGAATCCGGTCGCAATACCGGTGCCAACTTCCTGATTTCTGACGAAATCGACAACGTGCCCGCTACCTTTCAGCCTCAAGAGGCGAGAGGAGGGGGGATTGTAGACGTCGTTTCGTTAGCGCTTCGGATCAGCTTTTTATTACGCTTTCACCCGCCGGTTGAGGGGATTCTCATTTTGGACGAACCGGCCAAGCATGTCAGCGAGGAGTATATCCATAATGTTGCTGAGCTATTATTACAGGTGGCCGAAGAGTTTTCGTTGCAAGTGATTTTGGTTACCCACAATCGACACTTGGCTTATATGGGCGAAAAGGTATATGAAGTGACGTCCGATCGCGGCCACTCTGTGGTAACGCAATTGGAGAAACTGTCGGAATAAGCGAGGAGTTAGAAATGCAAGAAAACAAAATGGGTGTAAAGCCTCTACTTCCGCTGATCATTCAAATGGCGCTTCCCGCAATCTTCTCCATGTTGATTCAATCGCTTTATAATATCGTAGACAGCCTTTATATTTCAAGAATTTCCGAGGAGGCATTACGGGCGGTGACCATTGCGATGCCCATGCAGCAATTATTGATCGCCGTATCGATTGGCACCTCGGTCGGAGTAAACTCGTTAATTGCGAGGTCTCTCGGAGAAAAGAATGGAGAAAAAGCGAACCAGACTGCGATGCACGGGCTTTTGTTGGGAGTTTTCAATTGGTTGCTATTCCTTGTATTCGCCTTGCTGTTTTCCCGTCCTTATTACTCATTGTTCACTCATAACGCAGAAGTATTCACGCAAGGCGTTTCGTATCTTCTCATCGTGTACAGTTTCTCTTTCGGTGTGACCGGCATCAGCATCATCGAAAAAACGCTTCAAGCGACCGGCGATATGATTCGACCCATGCAAATGCAGCTGATGGGAGCGGTTTTGAACATCGTTTTGGATCCCATATTAATCTTTGGTCTCGGTCCGATCCCTGCGATGGGTGTCAAGGGAGCGGCTTTTGCGACCGTTCTATCGCAGATCATCGCGTGTACCTTCGCTTTGCTGATCCTCCTCAAAAAGGAGCATATCATTCAAATTCGATTCTCTGCATTTCAATTCTCGCGAGAGATTCTGACGAAAATTTATAGCGTCGGCTTCCCTTCGATCCTGATCATTTCGATTCCTTCCGCCATGATGATGTCTTTAAATCATCTCTTACGTGCGATTTCGGAACAAGCGATCTCCGTCATGGGCATCTACTTTCGCCTGCAGTCGTTCGTTTTTATGCCGGTATTCGGATTGACACAAGGAATGATGCCGATCATGGGATACAATTACGGTGCAAAAAACATCAAAAGGCTAAAGGGTACACTATACTATGGGATCGGCATTTCCTGCGTCATCATGGCGGTCGGAGTCGTGCTATTTCAAGTGATTCCGACGATCTTATTGAATTTATTTTCTGCAACCCCTGAAATGCTCGCAATCGGTGTGCCGGCTCTTCGTATTATTTCCCTCGGCTTCCTATTTGCCGGTGTCAATATTTGCTTTTCTACCTTTTACCAGGCACTCGGGATGGGCTACTATTCGATGATCATTTCTCTGCTTCGACAATTGATCGTGGTTGTACCGTTACTATGGTTCTTTCGCGGAGTTCATCTCTACCTGATGTGGGGTTCTTTTCTGATTGCTGAATTTGCAACGCTCTTGTTTTGCTTGCTTTTGTATAAAAAAGTAAATCGTGATAAACTACAAATGATTACCCCGTTATTGTGATATTTGCGCCATTTGGTTTGGTTGACAATTCGAAACCTAAAGCATAGAATAGAAGAGGAAACTCTATATTTTGTGTTTAGCAACTTGACAATTCAATACGAAGGAGGTGCAATTGTGGATAAAGTAATATTTGTACTTCTTGGTATAATCGCCGGGATCTTTGCCGGCTACTTTCTTCGTAAGAACTCCAGTGAGAAAAAAATTGGATCCGCTGAAAAAATGGCGCAAGACATCATCAATGATGCAAGTCGCACTGCGGAAGCGAGCAAAAAAGAAGTTCTTCTCGAGGCGAAAGACGAAATATTTCGCTTAAGGACAGAACAAGAGCGTGAAAATAAAGAACGGAGATCCGAGATCACCCGACTAGAAAAGCGCGTGCTTTCCAAGGAAGAAACCCTAGACAAGAAAACCCTGTCACTGGAAAAGAAAGAAGAGCAACTGCAGCAAAGGACCAAGTCTATTGCGACAGTTGAAGAGGAAATCGAGAACTTATATCAAGAACAAAAGAATGAATTACAACGCATTGCAGAATTAAGCCGAGATGAGGCGAAAGAAATCTTGCTCGATGAAGTGAGAGACGATATCGAGCACGAAGAAGCGCAAATCATTCGAAGATCTGAACTGAAAATCAAGGATGAAGCTGAGAAAAGAGCAAGAGAGGTCATCTCAACCGCCATCCAACGATACGCAGCGGATCATGTCGCAGAATCGACCGTTACCGTAGTAAATCTGCCGAATGAAGAAATGAAAGGTAGGATTATCGGTCGCGAAGGCCGGAATATCCGCGCTTTGGAAACGTTGACAGGAATTGACCTCATCATTGACGACACACCTGAAGCCGTTGTGCTCTCGAGTTTTGACCCGATCCGAAGGGAAGTGGCGAGGATCGCATTAGAAAAACTCATCACGGACGGAAGAATTCACCCCACTCGAATCGAGGAGATGGTGGAAAAAGCGAAAGCGGAACTGGAGCTGACCATACGCGAAGCAGGCGAGAGTGCTTGCGACGATGTGAAGATTCACGGAATGCATCCGGAGCTCATTAAGATGCTAGGTCGATTAAAATACCGCACCTCATATGGTCAAAATGTCCTCAAGCATGCGGTCGAAGTCGCGAATTTGGCTGGAATGATGGCTGCCGATTTAGGCGCAGACGTCAATGTAGCCAAACGTGCCGGACTTTTGCACGACTTGGGTAAGGCGATCGACCATGAAGTCGAGGGTCCCCATGTTGAGCTCGGTGTCAATTTAGCGAAGAAGTACAAGGAGAGCAAAGAAGTTCTTCATGGGATCGAAGCGCACCATGGCGACGTCGATGCGACATCCGTAGAAGCGCTTTTAGTGCAAGCAGCCGATGCGATTTCCGCCGCGAGACCGGGCGCCAGAAGAGAGACTTTGGAAAATTATATCCATCGTTTGGAAAATCTGGAAGCCATTGCAAATCGCTTCGATGGGATCGAAAAGTCTTTTGCGATTCAAGCCGGACGAGAAATTCGCATCATGGTCAAACCGGAGCGTATTTCAGAAGATCAAATGGTCATCACGGCTCGAGAAATTGCGAAAGCGATCGAAGCCGAATTGCAATACCCCGGCCAAATCAAGGTGAATGTGATTCGAGAAACCAGAACTACAGACTACGCGAAATAATCCAACTGCCCGTCATTCAAATGACGGGCATTTGTATATCATAAATTGAGGTGAGATCATGTACGATTTACACACGCACTCTTACTTTTCGGATGGAAAACTATCTCCAAAGAAATTGGCGGAAAATGCAAAACGGGTGGGATTAATTGGAATCGCGTTATGTGACCATGACAGTTACGACGGCATGGAGCAGATGCTCCATTACGGAAAAAAAGAGAAACTGCGAATCATCCCCGCGGTTGAATTCGGTACGACTTGGGAGAAAGACGGTCACGCCGTAGAAATACACATTTTAGGCTATTTGATGGATGCGGGTAACGATCGGCTCCAACAGACGCTTTCCCTTCTAAAATCCGGTCGAGTACAGCGCGTCATTCAGATCGTGAATATCTTGCGAGATTTCGGCCTCGATATCGATGTCGACGACGTGTTTCAACTTAAGAAGAAAGGCTTTATCGGTCGAGGGCAAATCGCGGAGATCTTGGTGCGAAAAAAATATGTTCAACACGCCGGGGAAGCCTTCGACCGATTTATCGGCACCGGAAAATTCGCTTATGTTCCAAAGGAAATCCTGGGATACAAGGAAATCATCGATTTGATTCACGAATGTGGAGGAGTCGCCATCTGTGCGCATCCGAAGACGATGCGAAATGATGCGATTTTGGACGATTTGCGAATTGCGGGAATCGACGGTCTCGAGATCATCAATTCGAAGCACGGTTTAGCCGACGTGCATCGTTATAATGACTATGTTCTGGAGCACGAAAATCTCCTCGCAACGGCAGGTTCGGATTGCCACGGTCATTACAAGAGCAATGACCAAATGTATCTGGGCCGCTATGTTTGTTCCGTGGAGAGTGTAGACGCGCTCTATAAGAGAGCGCGCTTTCATCAAGAAAAGATAAAAGGGGAACCGAATGAATAAAAGAATCTCTAAAAAAGTCTTGGCACTTTCGCCTTCGATGACGCTTGCCGTTACCGCGAAAGCGCAGGCATTGCGATCCCAAGGGGTCGATATCATCAGTTTAAGTGCGGGAGAACCGGACTTTGATACGCCACAACCGATCGTACAAGCGGCGATCGATGCAATCTTAGAGGGAGAAACGAAGTACACTCTCGTCCAGGGTACGGTCTCGCTTCGGGAGGCTATCACCAAGAAGATCAAGCTCGACACCGGACTCGATTATACGACGGACCAAATCATCGTTTCAAACGGTGCAAAGCATACGATCATGAACGCATTGTTTGCGATTTTGGATGAAGGAGATGAAGTTTTGATCCCGTCTCCATATTGGGTGAGCTATACCGAAATGGTGAAACTCGCCGGCGGCGTACCTGTTATCGTCCCAACAAGCGAAGATACCGGTTTTATAGCGGATGCAGATTTGTTGTCCAAGTACACGACGGATCGCACAAAGGCTTTGATGCTCAACTCACCGTCAAATCCTACCGGAGCTGTATACCCGAAGGAAGTCTTACAAGGAATTGCCGAGTGGGCGGTCTCCCATCAAGTGTTCGTCCTTTCCGATGAAATCTACGGAAAACTGATCTATGAAGGGGAGCATAAAAGCATAGCATCGCTGGATTGTGATGCTTATAACTTAACAATTCTGATCAACGGGGTCAGTAAGGCGTACGCCATGACCGGATGGCGGATCGGATATGCTGCAGGACCTGCGGACATCATTAAGGCGATGAACGGAATCCAAAGCCAAATGACCTCGAACCCTAACTCGATCGCGCAGATCGCGGCGACAAAGGCTTTACTTTCAGATGATTCTTTAATCTCGCCGATGGTCGATGCATTCAAAGCGCGTCGCGATTATTGTTACGATCGACTTCGAGCGATTCCTCACTTGCGTCCTCATAAGCCGCAAGGTGCATTTTATCTTTTTGTGAACACAAAAGATCTGTACTCAATCGAATGGAATGGCGAGCCGATCGGAAACTCGATTCGACTCTGTGAATTCTTATTGGATCAAGCGCATGTCGCAGCGGTACCCGGAATCGGATTCGGTGAAGACGACTATATCCGGATTTCCTTTGCTACGAGTATGGAGCTGTTGGAAAAGGCGATGGATCGAATTGAGGAAGCTGTACGCGGTCTCTTGTAGAGCGGGTACGAGATCGGAGGATAAATCGAGGCATATAGAGGTATGCCTAAGGGATTTTAAACGCGTTACAGCGCGTTTAAAGACGTCGGATTTTGCCAAAGCGGTATCGATCGATAGCGCCTAAGCAAAACTCGTCGAAACGAGTGCAAGTTTGCTTCGAGGAGAAAAGCAAGATACTTCGGACCAAAAATTAATAAGTACGAGATCGAAAAATGAAGTTCAGATGATCTCGTGCTTTTTTATTGCGCAAATTTGCGTAACCCTCTTCTCTATGTTATACTCATACTATAATTACACAAAATTATTATTTTGTGAAATAAAATAAGTCAAGGAGAATTCGCATGCCCCCCTCCCTATTACAAGATTTCCTGGATTATCTTCGGTCGATCCGCGGATCGTCGGAAGGTACAATTAAAGAATATAATTACGACCTCACCCACATGCTTCGATTCCTGGCGAAACGAATTGCCAAAGTCGACACGGACGGTGACGATTTCGATCTATCGATCTGCGACACCGCATTTCATCAATCGATTCGATTGATCGACCTGCACGCCTTCCTCGGCTATCTGGATCGCGAATGCAACAACTCGGCTTCTTCGAGGGCGCGGAAAACCTCTGCAATGCGATCTTACTTCGGCTATCTGACAGACAAAGTCTCGATCCTGTCGACAAATCCCGCAGCCGGGCTCGAAACCCCGAAAAAAAAGAACCGTCATCCGGTCTATTTAACCCTCGATGAATCGGTCCGACTACTCAAACAAACGCAAGAACTCGAAAATGACATGATCCGCACCCGAGACTATGCGATCATCCTCCTCTTCCTGACATGCGGATTCAGACTCTCTGAACTGTCGCAGATCAATATCGAAGACATAAAGGGCGATATGCTCAATGTCATCGGAAAAGGAAACAAAGAACGCACTATCTTTCTCACCGAAGCGGTACGTGAAGCGATCGCGGACTGGCTCCGATATCGCCCGGCGGTCGATCGTGAACCGGCACTGTTTCTAAGTACGAGAAAAAGCCGAATGTGTAATCGTGCAATCCAGTTTCGAATCGAAAAACACTTGTATGATGCGGGATTCGATACAACGCTGTATTCAACCCATAAGCTCAGGCACACGGCGGCAACCCTCATGTACAAGCACGGCAGCGTCGACATCCGTACACTGCAGCAAGTGTTGGGTCATGAAAGCGTCGCGACTACGCAGATCTATACACACACGGACGACGAACAGCTCAGAGCCGCAGTGACGAAGAATCCACTATCTAATTTCCAAATATAAAAGTCGATCCGTTCAGGGGGAAACGGATCGACTTTTATGTTATCGGACAGGAAGGAGAAGAACTTGTCCGGGATATATGAGTTTTTGCGATAATAGGTTGGTTTCGGCGATTTCTGATACATACGAACGAATGTCTCGGTTCGGCTCATTGTGCTGTTTTGCGATCTCCCAAAGGGATTCGCCTTCAGATACCGTCCATTCAATATAGACCGGTTCAACGGATTCTTTTGCGGTGAGTCGTACTCCCATCAAGAGCAGTGCGATCACCAGTACGGCCGGAACGGCGAAGCGCGAAAATGCGAGATTAAATTTCTTGTTTTTACGTTTCATAATAGCCTCCTTCGAACTAGCGTTCGGAACGAATGTTCTTATAAGTATTATAACGGAACGTTTGTTCCGAGTCAATACTAAATCATAAAAAACCGAACTAATGTTTGCCTAGCGTGAAAGTGTATGTTATACTATTCGTAATGGGAGGGATTTCCATGTATGAAGACTTGAATCAAAAACAAATACAGATCATAAATTTTCTGAAGCAAGAAGTTTTAAAAAAAGGATATCCACCGGCGATACGCGAAATTTGCGAAGCGGTGCAATTAAAAAGCACTTCTACCGTACACAGTCACCTTACAAAATTGGAGCAAAAAGGTTATATCAAACGCGACCCGAGCAAGAACCGCGCAATCGAAATCGTCGACGATATGGCGACCGAATTCCCGGTACACAGAATCGTACACGTTCCGATCGTGGGAGATGTTGCAGCCGGTTCGCCGATTTTGGCAGTGGAAAATGTAGAAGACACCTATCCCCTACCGGCATCGCTGGCGGAGAAGGGGGATCTCTTTATGCTGCGCATCCGAGGTGATTCCATGATCGAAGCAGGCATTTTGGAAGACGACCTCGTAATCGTGCGGAAACAAAACCAAGCGGCAAACGGGGAGATTATCGTCGCGATGATCGATGAGGGCGCTACAGTGAAAAGATTTTTCAAACATGCGAATCAAATCGAACTCCGACCGGAGAACAGCTCCATGTCTTCTATCTTCGCGCAAGACTGTCAGATATTGGGAAAAGTCATCGGATTGCAAAGGCGAATCTACTAAACCGCACAACAAAAAAACGCAAGAAAAAAGCATCGAATCGCAATCGCGACTCCATGCTTTTTTTAATATACTAGTGTCGGAAGAACCGGCATGCTCTCTCCTTGTAATGCGAGCAATACTTCGATGATAAACGATGCAACTCGTGTATTGAGCGCGAGTGCAAAGTTCAAGTCACATGCGTAAGACGGTTCTACTGCTTTGTACTCTTCTACGATCGCAACGATCTGATCGGATACGAGAGTACGAAGTTTTAATATCGGCTCACCGTAAAGGTCGATTTCGTCCGTTTGGATCGTAACCGGCTCAAAGGTGTGGCGTTTTGCTTCTTCATTTACATTCTTTTCGTATTGAACATGTTTAACGAAACTTCCGTTGAAACTCCAATTATTGGCATGTGCCAAACAGCAAAAGTCGGAAAGATAGTGGCTGATGATTCCGAGTTTTCGGCTGAAGAGTTTCTTGGTAATCGAATTCTTCTTGTCGTTCAAATTCATAAATCGGTTTACGAAAATCAATGTGGTGATTTCGTTGGCGATGAAGTGTAGGCTATCGTCGATATAGTGTCTTTGCAGCTTGTATTTCGGGA
Source organism: uncultured Peptoniphilaceae bacterium (assembly GCA_964522555.1). Lineage (GTDB taxonomy): Bacteria > Bacillota > Clostridia > Tissierellales > Peptoniphilaceae > JAAYQA01. Next base: position 27,141 of record CAZFWK010000004.1, read on the forward strand.
ATAAGTCGGGAACTACGGAACCCCATTGCAAGCTTTCTTCATTGAGTTCGATATCATATTTTTCCTGCATCTCTCCGTGAAGAGCACTTGCGATGATCTTGTGTGTTTCTGCGAAAATAACTATCACGCCCCTTTCCACAATACAATTATTGTACTCCGATTTGCATGAGAAGTCAATAAGAAAGAATGTTTATAGAATAACGGGACAGCCGAGCAGTCCCGTTACGAATTCTGTTATTCTGCCGCCGGAACCACGAGTCCGGAAAGTGCGGCTTCCGTTCTCAATCCGATCGTATTGAGTCCACCGTAAACGGTGATCTCGGTCGGTTTTAGGCTCTGTAGCAGGGTTTTGACACCTGCCGGCAATGCATCTTTTTGTGTCAGCAATAGGATTTGATCCGTTGCGCCGAGTATCGGTGCGACCGCTAAAGCGTCAACCGAAACTTGACCGCTGGCAATTGCAGCTTTTTTAGAATCTTTAACTTCAGACGCGATTGCGACGGATGTCAAATATCGATCAGCTCCAGAGAGTCGTGTCGCCTTGGCTGCAAGCGCGTCTTCAACCGATTTCGAGACGCTGTTCACGCCACCCGCAATGACGACTTCTTTCGCTTGATCCAGAATAGTCTTCGTTTGCGCCGGAACTTGATTCGCTTGTGTCAGCAAGACAGGTGCGATGTCGCGCACGGCGAGATTCGAGATCGAGAGCGCATCGACCAAATTTTGACCTGAAGCGAGATACAGTTTCGTTTTTTCGGCACCGGCAGAGAACATCGCATTGGAAACCGCATTGGCTGTTTCATAGCGTGTTGCCCCTGAAAGTCTTAGCACTTCTATGCCCTTATCCAGAGTGGATACGGCTTTTTGGCTAATGCTGTTTTCTCCGCCTATGATATACACTTTGCTCGGCTTCAGACGTGCCAGCTCCGCGCCGACCGCTTCCGGAATCGAATTCGTATCGATCAGAAGCACCGGTGCATCATTAAGTGCGGCCAGCGGAGCTGCCGTCAATGCATCCGGTAGCGTTTTGTCACTGCCGTTCGCTATGACGACCACATCTGCCTTCGTGAAGTTTGCTTTCGAAATGGCAGCCGCGGTAGCGTAACGGTTTTCGCCCGAGACGCGATCGGTCTTAAATGGTGCTACCGTCATCCTGCCGTCTTTTGCAATGGTAAGACCGTCATCTCCGCTTTCATCGGTTACGTATTGAATGACGATATCCGCTAGCAATCCATGCAGAGTAACCTGCTCTTTTCCTTTAAACATCTCATAGCCGTCGCCCCCGATCGCCATAAAGTCGTTTGTTGCAAGCTTGTACTTGCCAGACGGGTTGATCGGCTTATCGTCTACGAGAACCTGAACTTCGTTCGCAGTCTCAGTCGGGGTGATGATGACCTTCATTCCGGCTACATGCGGCATCTTTCCGGCAGCATTCGGCCAATCGTCAACTCCAAATGTTACGGCATCGATGATATCCTGACCGGTGACTTCAATTACGGTCAAGGCATTTCCAAAGGGAAGCACGGCTAATACATGCCCGATATTGATATCGCCTTGCGGAATTGAAGCGCGGATTCCGCCGCCATTTGTGAGCACGACATCCGCTCCGGATTCAGCCAGCATGGCATCCGTGATCAGATTTCCGAGATTCGTTTCGCCCGTTCGTACGTGTTCTCGCAATCCATCCAGTTCCGAATTGGTTTTTCCAATTTTTTGCAAGAGAACTTCATCATTCTCGGCATTTAGTTCGTTGATCTTGTCTGTGACAGGCTTATCTGCCGCAACTCCACTTACTTCCTTGAAAGTAAGAAGACCCGGTTTGACAGCCGTTACTTTTTCGTCGGTAATCGTAACGCTAACTTTTCCGATATTTTCCATATAGCCGCCTGCGGAGCCGATCCATGTATTCTTATACAGTTTTCCTTCCGGTAGCAGGGTGTGGCTATGGCCGTCTAGAGCCAAGTCAATACCGGTGACCGCGTCTAATACCGTGTAGGTTGTAATATCCGATGCTTCATCCATTCCCAAGTGACTCATCAGGATAATTACATCCGCACCGGAGGCTTTCAGTTCCGCTACTTGCTCTTTAGCGGTTTCTACGACGTCTTTAAAGATGACACCTTGGGTATTCAGCGGACTCGATTTTGTCTTGGTTTCGGGTGTTGCGAGACCGAATAACCCGATTTGATAATTCCCTTTGATAATAATCGCGTTCGACTCGAATACCGGTTTTCCGGTGCTCTCATATACGACATTTGCAGCCAGAATCGGGAACTTCGCTTCTTCTTTAATGGTTTGTGCGAGATGCTGATAGCCGTAGTTGAAGTCGTGATTGCCGGGTACGAATGCTTCCACACCGACCATATTCATCATCGTGACCATATTGATCCCCGAGGACAGCGATGCAAAGTTGGTGCCGTGTGTATTGTCGCCCAGGTCGACTACCAATACGTCGCCGGCTGCCTTCGCCTGATCGATTATCGTTTTATAGCGCGCATAACCGATCTTGCCATTTTCTGTGGGTTCTCCCTTTTCGTTCGTCGCCGGATCCCCTACCGCTTGCCCGTGCACATCATTGGTGTGAAAAATCGTCAGCGTGTCGGTCGCCGCATGTACTTGTGCGGGCAGTATGCTGAACATGATTGCAAGGCAAAGCAGAAAAGCCATCCATTTTGCAGTTCTTTTTCTCATCTCTGACCTCCTTAAAAATTGGTTTAACAATCTTTATATACCCCTCATTACAAAGGAAACACTTTCTGATCACGCGTTCTTGTTAAGATCAGGTAAATTGGACTCGATCACGCGGGTGTATCCGCCGTCCTCCAGCGGGGCGATGATGCCATTTCGAAGCAGTTTCGAGAGGGTTGATAGGACCGCAAGCTTTCCTTGGTCGAAGGTTAACCCGCCCTGATAAAATACGCGATACGGCGGTCTGAGCGGTCCATCCGCGCTTACTTCGATCGAAGATCCGTCTACAAAGCCTCCGGACGCCATAATGATTTGGTCGCTGTACCCGGGCATATCGCCCGGGATCGGAGTCACATGAGCGTCCATCGTGCCGGCTTCCTGTGTAGCTTCGCAAAAGCGACAAACCGCTTCCGGTGAGTCGAGTTGAATCGTCTGTACGATATCCGAGCGCGTGTCTTCGGGTTTCGGAATGACCGTGTACCCTAAGGAGCAATAGACGGCTGAAAACAACAGTGCTGTACAGATCGCCTCATGCGTGACTTGAGGAGCAAAATAGAGGCCTTGCAGGACCTCACGCGTCGTCCCGTACGTCAGGCCTACATCCCGTCCGAGACCGGGTGCCGTGAGGCGATAGGAGATTCGCTCGATCAGATCGGCCTTCCCTGCAATATAGCCTCCGGATTTTGCGATCCCACCACCTGGATTCTTGATGAGTGAGCCTGCGATGAGATCGACTCCAACTTCGGTCGGTTCTTTGATTTCGGTAAATTCGCCATAGCAATTGTCCACCATCATGATGATATCGGGATGGTGCGCCCTAATTGCCTCCACGATCGCTTCGATCTGGGCTATGGAGATTGCAGCCCGATCACTGTAACCGGTGGATCGCTGTAGATAGACAAGCTTGGTTTTTGGATGGATGGAAGAAAGGACGGTCGTAGGGTCGGGCGCTCCGTCCACGAGCTCCGTTTGACGATACGGTATTCCGTATTCTAGCAAACTATGCGGAATCTCCCCTTTCAGACCGATTATTTTTTGCATGGTGTCGTAAGGAGTACCCGTGATGCAAAGCATCTCGTCTCCGGGCAAAAGGAGCCCTTGTAGGCACAAGGTCAGTGCGTGGGTCCCTGATGCGATCGAGGGGCGAACCAGTGCATCCTCTGTTCCGAACACACTTGCAAATACCTCATCCGCCTTTTCTCGCCCCAAGTCACCGTAGCCGTATCCCGTGGGAGAATAAAAGTCGCTCGTGCTAAGGCGATGATCGTGAAACGCCTTTAGAACTTTTAACTGGTTATGGGTTCTGATCAAACGGTGGCGTTGAATATGCGGCAGAATCTCTTCCTCTTTTGTGTTCGTGAAGCGAATCATCGCCTCCGAAATCCCAAATGTTTCTTGTAGTAGATCGATGGTGCTAGCTAAATACATCTTCGTATTTCCTCATGATTTCTTCTATTGTGGCGGTCGGCTCGATCCAATGAATGTCCTCAAATTTTCGAAACCAAGTCATCTGACGCTTTGCGTATTGTCTCGTATGGACGATGATATTTTGGCGAAGTTCATCTCGAGTGAGGAGTCCTTTTAGGTAGTCGAGAGTCTCTCGATACCCGATGGCTGCACTCGCTTGCGTATCCCGGCCGAATGGCAGAAGCACATCTCGACACTCCTCGATCAATCCCTGGTCGAGCATGATATCGACCCTTGTTTCGATCCGATTGAGCAGCGCCTCGCGAGGCCTTGAGATACCCAGTACCAATGCACATAAATCGCCTCTTTTCGTCCTGAATCGGTTCTCTTCACCGATGCGTACCGTGCCTCCGCCCTTCTGAACTTCCAATGCGCGGATAATGCGTTTTCGATTATTCGGGTGGATACTTCCGGCGACCGCTTCGTTGAGACGCATTAACTCATCATACAAAGCACCGGTTTCCAACGTGTGCACACGCACCGTATCGCTACGAAACGCACGATCGGGCGGAGTTTGATGAAAATCGAGATCATAAAGGAGCGCTTGCAAATACAGGCCCGTTCCGCCACAGATTACCGGGATCATCCCTCTTGCATTGCAATCGTCGATGAATTCGAACGCCTGCTGTTGATATTGTTGCACGGTGTAAGAATCCCCGATCTCCACGATATCGATCATATGATGGACGACGCCTTCTTTTTCCGATTCCGTTATTTTCGCGGTACCGATGTCGAGTTTCCGATAGATTTGCATCGAATCCGCGCTGATTACTTCACTTTGTAAATGTTTCGCGAGAGCCACGGAAAGCGCAGATTTTCCGCTTGCAGTCGGCCCCGCGATCACGATCGCTTTTTTCATGACGGGATCCGCTGGAACCATTTGTGGATACTCTTTAGCGGCATCCGGATATAGGTCGGCCGCCCATGCGGGCAGGTATGCGGCTGAGTCGCCTTCGAAAGCAATTCGATAAGGCGATCTACGGACACCTCATTCAGCAAATCACCCGACTTCACCGCCAGGGTGCATGCTTTCTTGATGAGAAGCTCTTTCAAATCCCTTTGGGACAGATTGTGCTCCTGTTCCAAAGTATCCAAAACGCTGTAAAACAGCGCCTGCGGGCTTTGCAGCCTACCGAATTGATACGGGATACCGCGGATGACGAAGTGGTCTTCTCCCAACGGCTCTGCAATGAATCCCAGCGATTCTAATAGTGCACGATTGCGCATCAAGCTTTCCTTCTCATGCGCTTTCACGCGAAGGTTTTGCGGAACCAACAGCATCTGTGTTTGAATGTTTTCCGTGTCCATGCCCGTCGTCAGGCTTTCGAAAAGGATGCGCTCGTGAGCGGCATGCTGGTCGATCATGACCATTTCAGAAGTCAGCGGGTCTTCAAACAGCAAATACGTCTTGGAGAAGGTCCCCATATACCGGAAATTTGCGAATAGGGATTTCGGCTCTTCCTTTTGAATCGACTGCGGCATTTCGATCGGCAATTGCTCGGAGACAGTGGGCACC
>CAZFWK010000005.1:0-468 GCA_964522555.1 uncultured Peptoniphilaceae bacterium
CTCGCACAGACCCCGGTAGTAATGTCAGACGGCAATCAGTATTTGATTGGCATGAACCGGAATGGCTATCTTTCTTTGTACGACACAAGTACTCTTGCTCGCGTTGGAACCAGTTCTACTTCGCTAGTACCTGGCTCGGGAGCTGCTGGAAATGCAGCCAATTCGCTGGCGATCTCAAAGGATGGGCAATGGCTGTTTGCGGGGACAGAAAATGCGATCGATGGCTATCAACGAGTCTATGTATACAATACACAAGCGGTAATTACTGCTTTAAAAAATGCGACGACCCTTCCTGCTCCAACTGGAAACGTCGGACTTACGTTTCAGGGCTTATCCGGCGACATCGTAGAACTTCCGAATGGAAACTTGCTACTGTCTGCGTTTAACGGCACTGGCGCCATAGGACTCTACATTGCTGCGAGAACCGGTGCCGGCACATATGCTTACCCACAGAGGACGGCACGGCGG
>CAZFWK010000005.1:489-2766 GCA_964522555.1 uncultured Peptoniphilaceae bacterium
CATTTGAGGTGAAGAACTACGCTACCCTAAGCCCGCTCGACTTCGGTGAAGACGAGGTGTTCGGTTACCTTTCCGTACCCAAGATCGCGGAGACGCTCCCGATCTACCTGGGCGCGTCGGAGCATCACCTCTCGATCGGCGTGGCGCAAGTGGATGGCACCAATATGCCGATCGGGGGAGAGGACACCCGCGCCGTCATCGCGGGGCACCGGGGCTTTACTACGCAGGCGATGTTTCGGAATCTCGGAGAGATGGAGCCTGGCGACATGATTTATATCACAGCACTTGGGCAGGATCTCGAATACGAGGTGTACGACACCGAGGTGATCCAACCGTCGGAGTATCAGAAGCTCGCCGTTGTGAAAGGGCAGGACACGCTCACGCTGCTCACTTGTACGCCATACATGATAAACACGGAGCGCTTGCTTGTGAACGCGGTTCGGGTGGAAGAGAAGGCGATTGTGGAAGAGACCGAAACAACTGCTCCCTTTACAGAAGAGGGGGAGAAACCCACAGCTGCGTATCCTGAGCCGAACGCCCCTGCCCAAGGCATCATGCTGAGAAGATACGCGCTGATGGCGGTGGTGGCGCTACTGTGGGCCATGCTCTTGGTTGTGATGATAAAACTTTTTAGAACCTTTCAAAGGAGTTGAGGATGATGAACGCGCTTTTTGAACAAAAGATCGACGAATGGATCGATGAGTATTGTGAAGAAAAGCGAATCGAGCGATTGTGGAAGAAACCCGTCGTTCGTTTCGCGGATGCCAAAGGTTTTCCTTTGTTTTTGGATCACGTGTTGGAAGGGCACACCCTCCCAGAAGAGCTGCTCCCGGGAGCGACGCTCGTGCTGTCGTATTTTCTGCCGTTTCTGGAATTCGTGGCGAAAAGCAATTGGGAAGGAAGTGAACCATCGGATCTGTGGGCGAGAGCGTATCTTTCGACCAATACGATGGCGGTGACTTTGAACGAACGGATACAGGAAGAAGTGGAATCGATGGGGTACCGCGCGGCGATCCCTCTACACGCCGGCGTGTTTGCAAAAGAAGTATTAAAAAGCAAGTGGAGCCAAAGGCACGTCGCCTGGTTGGCGGGACATGGCACGTTCGGTATCAACAATATGCTGATCTCCGACAAGGGATCGTGCGGAAGATACTTCTCGGTCGTGACGACGCTGGATGTGGAAGCCGGCAAGCCCATGCGAAGAGAGCGGTGCTTGTACAAAAGAAACGGAAGCTGCGGGATCTGCGTGAAAAGATGCCCGGTAGGCGCATTCGAAGGGGAGTATGATCGGTTTAAGTGTTATGAGTGGCTGAAAAAGAATGAGAAGTACGAAGGAGCGGAAGTCTGCGGGAAGTGTGATGTGAAGTTACCCTGCTCGCATAGAGCAACATAAGGGATATGGGGAGGGTGAAGATTCCGCGCCAAAGGCTGCGGTCGTTCAAGGCTCCTCGCTTCGCGAAGCGAAGGACACACATGGCGGAGGAGCTGGCACGCTTGCGTGACTGAGGAAGGATTGAGATGGTGATGGTGCTTTGGTTTTCGCGGTCTCTTCGTTCCAATGCTACTGTGCACGAAAATCGGCTTTGGTATGAGTTTTTGCGTTCCTACCCGGTGCGTTTTAATCGGCAGCGTGTGATCGGGAAATATATCGTTGATTTCTACTGCCGAAAGGCGAATTTGGTTGTCGAGTTGGATGGGAGTCAGCATTATGACGAGGCTGCGATGCTGTACGACAAAGAAAGAACGCAATATCGGAATCAATTAGGGATTCAGGTATTGCGTTTCACGAATTTCGAGATTATGGATTCGCTGCAGGAGGTTTGTGCGGTGATTGATGATGCAGTGACGAGGAGGGTGTAGGGTTACCTCTCTACTCCTCTCCAAACAGGCTTAGCACTGCGATCGCATCGAATATGGGGTAGCATACATCGTACAGCGGGCCGGATAGTTCCTCCCAGTCTTCGATCAGGCAGGGGTGCGTTTTGTTGGCTTCGTCTTTCTCTTTTCCGTACCGGAAATGAATTCCGTAATAATAATGGCACCATCTGATGTGCTCGATTTGCGTTAAGTAGTCGAGTGCAGGGTGTGTTTCCAGCAGTTTCAAAAGCGCTTGATTGGCTACGTAGTGGTCTTTTCCGGAGGTAAACACTTCTGCGAGATAGTCCCTGTGGCGATCGAGCGTTTCTTTTGCGTTTTCTGCGGGAAGTAGCGTTTGATACACGGCTTCTTTAAAGGGCGCGTGGAGCGCTGCTGCGCGGGAGCTGTCTTTTTTAACGA
>CAZFWK010000005.1:2776-9359 GCA_964522555.1 uncultured Peptoniphilaceae bacterium
CCGGGTCCGTTTCCGAAGCGTTCGCCGGTTTCGTTGTAGGTCAGATTGTGGCGGATGGCTTTTTCGTCGAGTGCTTCGTTCAGGATGATCGAAGGAGTAAGCACTTGGCTCATCCGCCCGTATGAGAAGGCTCTTTGCGTGATCGGGTTGGCTGCGAATAGCGGTGTGAGTTTCCTTCCCGAAGTATTTCTAACGGCGATGGGTACTTCTTTCCACTGACCGAGCTTTGCGATGGCGGTTAAGTTCATCAGCGTATCTGTAAAATTGCAGACGATATAGGTGACGGGCGGGTGATCTTTCTCGAGGTTTTTGAGTTCCTGCATGAATGCACGGCTGCCGATGTCTTCCGATATCGGGTGGAGGGTGACGGCGTTTTCGATCTCGGGATGCTTGGCCAAAAAATTGTCTGCCTTTGTGGCGGCTTTGCTATCGACGATGCTGATTTGAACGCGCTCGGTAAGGCTTACGGTGGCGGTGCTCGCAAGCTTTTCGATTAAGTATGAGGTGATCTCATTAAAGCCGAACGCGAGAATGTGCGAGGTGCCAAGAGCATGGGAGATTTCTTGCGCGTTGCGGGGCGTCGGAGCGGCTGCAAGTCTCTCAATGGGAACTGTATAGAGCGGGTAGGGAGCATCCTGTAGCAGGCTTTCCGCCACGAGTTCAGCGGGTTCGAAGTAGCGGATGTCGAGATTTTGGAGTTCCGGTTTTTTTGTGACGGCTTGCGCATAGTGTTGTTGCATGAGTTCCCTAAGCTCTGCTGAGCTCGAGCGGATGCGGATCTTCATGGGCTGATGTGGTGCGAGTGCTTGAAGGATCGTCGTGAAGACGGCGTAGTTGTCGAGGTCGTTTTCGTAAAATAGAACGAGGTTTTTCGCGTCGTTCATGCGGGAGAGCTTCACTTGAGCGAGGGTTTCCCGGTCCGGATTGGGGCGAAAGTCGTGCGTGAGAATGGCGATGCCTTTGGATTCGTAGGCTTTTGCAGATTCTGCTGCTAAGGGGAGGTCGGTGTAGAGGAGGACGCGCGTGTCTGATTGCTTCTGGAGATTGCGCACAAAAGTTCCCGCGTCCGGATTTTCGCCGATCACGACGGACTTTGGTTGCAGGCGATAGAGAAGTAGATTTTTCGCGTGAAGGAAGACATTACTCAAAATGGTCAGGATCATGGTACCTGTCAAGACAGGTGCAAGCCACTTCGCAACCTCGTATACCGGTGTGATTTGCGCTTCCATGGAGATCGTGGGGGAGAGAAAGTAGAGCTTGACGGTTCCGTAGAGCATCGCTGCGATGAGCCGCCATTGCTCCGAGAAGATGGGGCGGTAGTATTCGTACGTGCCGATTAGCCCGAACAAGATTACGACAAGGTTTAAGAAGATCACGATGCGCTTTCGATAATAGGGCCAGTTTTCTTTGAATTTCATGAGGTCTCCTTAAGTGAGGTGAAAAGGGGTGAAAAAGGGAACGAGTCCGGCTCGTTCCCTTTTAATGTGCTGCGTAGGCGGCTGCGTCGTCGTCCAATACCAGCATTCTTGCCAGGACGTCGGGGTTGCCGCAGCCTGTCGTGAGGACCAGGTCGCCTTCTTTCATTTCTTGCAGGAGCCATTCCTTGGCTTCTTCGAATGTACTGATATAAAGCGCGGGTACGCCTTTTTCCGTCATCTTTTCGACCAGATCCTTTGCGTGGATGGTGGGGTCGAAGTTTTCCCTTGCCGCGTAGATGTCGGTTATGATCGTGAGGTCGGCGTCGTAGAAGCTGTCGGCGAACTCGTTTAGGAGCATCTTCGTCCTTGAAAATGTGTGCGGCTGAAATACGGCGATGACGCGCTCTTCCTCGCGGAAGCGGAGCGCTTTTAAGGTCGTTTGGATCTCTGTTGGGTGGTGGCCGTAGTCGGTCATCACGGTGGCGCCTTTTTTCTTGCCGATCACTTCTTGGCGTCGGTGCAGATTTTGGTAGGCGCGGAGCGCTTTTTGAATGTGCGGGATCGATACACCGGATTCGTGTGTCGCGACGAGTGCGGCTAGTGCGTCGTACACATTGTGTTCTCCAAGGACCGCCAGGTCGATATCGAAGGGCGCCTCGCCTTTTTTCACGACGGTGAAGGTGAAGCCCATTTGATCGTTCAGTCGCAGGTCCTTTGCATTGTAGTCGGCGTTTTCATTGTTGATTCCGAAGGTGACGATGCGCGCTTTCGAATGCGGGATGAGCTTTTCAGTTTCGGAGTCGTCCGCGTTTAAGATCGCCAGCGCGTCTTCCGTAAGATTTGCCATATAGCGCTCGAAATAGCTCGTAAAGATCTCTTGTGTTTTAAAATAGTCCACGTGGTCGAGTTCGCAGTTTAACACGATCGCAATCGAGGGGAAGTAGTAGAGGAGATTGCCTTTGTATTCGCAAGCTTCCGTCAGGAAGTAGTCGCTGTTTCCTATCATAAAATTGCCGCCGATGGCGTCGAGTTCGCCTCCAAGCAGGATCGTCGGGTCCGATTCCGCATCGAGCAGGATGTCGGCGATCATACTGGTGGTCGTGCTCTTGCCGTGAGTGCCGGATACGGCGATCGATTTCGCGTAGTTTTTCATGAGTGCGCCGAGCATCACGCCTCTTGTGATGCAGGGGATGCCGGATGCCAAAGCTTCGATGAGCTCTTCGTTTTCAGGCAAGATCGCGTCCGTATAGATGATGAGGTCGGGGGTTTGGATATTTTCTTTCTTTTGCCCGATCGTGATGGTAGCCCCCTTTTCCTCGAGTTTTCTGACAAAATGGTTTCGCTCGCGGTCGGAGCCCGTGATGGTGTATCCTTTGTCGAGCAGCAGATTTGCGATCCCGCTCATACTGACGCCACCGATTCCAATGAAGTGTATGGTCTTGATTTCGTGCGCGTCTATGTTAAATTGAAGCATTCGTTCCTCCTGTAAAAATATGAATCCATTATAACACAATTCGGAGGTAGGATATGCAAAAATGGGCGCGATGCGGTTTCTTTGGCGCGGTCTTGGTGTATAATGGTAGTGCTTACGAGGAGGAGGGATTCGGGTTTATGAACATGGCAATTGTACTGGCGGCGGGCTTCGGCACGAGAATGAAGTCGAAGAAGTCGAAAGTACTGCACACAATCTTGGGGCAACCGATGCTGACCTATGTGTTGGACGGGGTGAAGGGCGCGACTTTCTCGCAAACGATCGTGATTTGTGGCGAAAACGAGGAAGCGCTCAAAGCGGAGTATGTGAATCGGGACGTTTCTTTTGTAAGGCAACCGACGGGCGAGGGGTTCCCGTACGGTACGGGTTATGCGGTGATGCAGGCGAAAGAGCAGATCACCGATGATGTACCGGTATTGATTATGGCGGGCGATGTGCCGATGGTACGCACGGAAACATTAAAGTCGCTCTTGGATTTGCATTTGGAGACGGGCAATACGGCGACGGTTTTAACCGCCTTACTCGACGACCTCAAAGGGTATGGCCGCATCATCAAGGATGCGGATGGCTATATGACGGGGATCGTGGAAGATCGCGATTGCACGCCTGAACAAAAATTGATTAAAGAGGTAAACTCGGGGATTTTCATCGTGCAGGGTGAGGCCTTAAAGAGCGCTCTGGACCTTCTCTCCGCAGACAACGATCAAAATGAATACTATGTAACGGATATCTTCGCCACCTTTGCAAAAGAAGGCAAAAAGGTCGGTACGTATGCGCTCGACGATGGCGACGAGATCTTGGGAATCAACTCGAAGGCGCAGCTCGCGCAGGTGGAAAACCTCATGCGAAAGAGGATCAACATCCAGCTCATGGAGGACGGGGTCATCATCGAGAATCCGGAGACCGTGCTAATCGGGCCGGGAGTCTCGATCGGGCAGGATACCCGTATCGAGCAGAATGTTCGGATCACGGGAGAGACGTCCATCGGGGCGGATTGCGTGATCGGGCAGGGTTCTGTCGTACGGGATTGCACCATAGGCGACCGCGTCCAGATTCGCTCGAGCGAGCTGGAAGAGTCGACCGTGAAAGACGATGTAAAAATGGGGCCATTTGCCCACTTAAGGCCGAAGTGCATCATAGGGGAACATGTGCATTTGGGTAATTTTGTCGAGATCAAAAACTCGACGATCGCCGCATACTCAAAGGCCGGGCATCTCGCTTATGTAGGCGATGCGGATGTGGGCGAGCATGTGAATATCGGCTGCGGTGTCGTGTTTGTCAATTACGACGGCGTAAAGAAGCATCGCTCGACCATCGGAAGTTATGCTTTTGTGGGTTCCAATGCCAATGTAGTGGCGCCGGTGGTGATCGGTGAAAAGGGTTATGTAGCTGCGGGCTCCACGATTACGATCGACGTACCGGCTGGGTCTCTTTCGATCGAAAGGGCAAAGCAGGCGAATATCGAAGGTTGGGTAGAACGTAAATTCGGAAAGAACCGGGAGGTCTCTGAGTGACGAAGGGAAAAATGAAACTGTTATCGGGCAACGGGAATCGCGCGCTGGCGGAGGCGATCTCTAAAGAGATTGGGATGCCATTGGGAAATTTAGCAGTCGGACGATTTCGAGACGGGGAAACCACGGTCGAGATCGACGAGACCGTGCGGGGGATGGATGTATTTTTGATCCAACCGACTTGTACACCGGTAAACGAAAACGTGATGGAGACGCTGATCATCATCGATGCGCTGAAGAGAGCTTCCGCCGGTACGGTCAACGCGGTATTGCCCTACTACGGGTATGCGAGGCAGGACCGAAAGACGAAAGGGCGTGAGCCGATTACGGCGAAGCTTGTCGCCAATCTTCTTACAAAAGCCGGCGCCGACCGCGTAGTCACAATGGACTTACACGCCGGGCAGATCCAGGGGTATTTTGATATCCCGGTAGACCATCTGACCGCGGCTGATACGCTCGCCCGATACTTCCACGACATCGTGGACGAATCGGCTGTAGTCGTTTCGCCCGACTTGGGAGGGGTAACTCGCGCGAGAAACTTTGCGAACCGCTTAGGCTTGGGGATCGCGATCATCGAGAAAAGAAGACCGAAGCCCAATGTAAGTGAGGTCATGAACTTAATCGGCGATGTAGAGGGCATGGATTGTATTTTGGTAGACGATATCATCGACACGGGGGGAACGATCACAACGGCTGCACAAGCGCTCCGTGAAGCGGGTGCAAGGCGCGTATATATCAGTTGCGTGCACGGCGTGCTTTCCGGAAATGCGATCGAAAATATCGAAAAGTCGGTCGTCGAGAAGTGCGTTATTTCCGATACGATTCCCTTTATGCCGAAAGTACCCAGCACGAAGATCGAAGTGGTGAGTGTAGCGAGCGTATTTGCTGATGCGATCGCCCGCATTCACTCAAACGACTCCGTGAGTTCACTGTTCCGATAAACGATGTTTATCGTCGCAGGGCTGGGGAATCCCGGCAGAAAATACGAGGGCACGCGTCACAATGTCGGCTTTCATACGATCTCCTACTTGGAAGAGAAACTGGGGTTTAAAGCAAACCGCGTGAAATTTCAAGCGATGACGGGAGAGGCCGATGTAGGGGGGGAGCGCGTGCTCTTCTTGCGGCCTCAAACGTATATGAATCTTTCCGGCAACTCGTTACGGGAGGCGTCCGCATTCTACAAGATTCCGCCCGAGAATGTGATCGTCATCTACGACGACCTCGACATCCCCTTCGGGCGGCTTAGGGTCAGGCCGTATGGCTCGAGCGGATCGCATAACGGGATGCGCTCGATCATCGAACAGCTGCGGTCCGACCGTTTTCCTAGGGTCCGGATCGGGATCGGGGAAGAGACGCAGGTGCCGGCTGCGGATTTTGTGCTTTCGAAGTTTCCAAAGGAAGCGGAAAAGACCATCAACGCGGTGCTCGCCCAAGCGGGTGATGCCGCACTGGATATCATCACAAACGGAGTAGAACATGCGATGAATGTCTACAATCCAAAGTGATGACGGGAGGCTTTCTTGCATAGTAGCATATTACGAATTCTCGAGAGAGACGCGCATTTAAAGGGTTTAATAGAAGCGATCCGGTCGGGGGATACGCCGGTATATCTGCATGGGATGCTTTCAGAGAACTTGTATGAGATCGGCCTATGGATCCAAGAGTCACATGAAAAACCGCTCGTGCTGGTGTATGCGGACGAACTGCAGGCGAAAAACGCGGCCTTAAATGCGGCCGAGTGGAGTTCCAAACGGGTGCATTACTACCCTTCGAGGGAGCTTCACTTTTACAATATCGATGCGATCGACGACGGGGGCGAACGAGAGCGGCTGCGCGTGATGGCGGCGCTCTCGGAGAAAGAACCCCTGATCCTCTGCACGACGATGCAGGCACTGGCAGAGAAGATCACCACACCCGCAGGTTTCCTGCGGGATATTGTCGTGCTAGAAAAAGACGGTACGATCGATTTGGAAAAATTCCGGGAGAATCTCGTGTACTTGCGCTATTCGCAAGTGACGCGTGTGGAGTCTGCTGGCGACTTCTCGATTCGAGGCGGCATCGTCGACGTGTTCCCTGCAAATGAGCCGCTTCCATATCGGATTGAGTTGTTTGACACCGAGATCGATTCGATCCGCACTTTCGACATCCAAACACAGCGTTCG
>CAZFWK010000005.1:9369-28872 GCA_964522555.1 uncultured Peptoniphilaceae bacterium
CTTTTGATCGATCGAAACGATGTTCGCGCCATCCTAAAGGGAATGGATAAAGACATCAACCGCTACGAGAACAAGTATATGCATGCTGTCGATGTTGAGCATGCGCTCGAGAAGTTTAAAGATCTGCGCGAGCGCGTTCGTGAGGGCGTAAGTGTCCCGAATATGCATCTGCTGATCCCCTATATGGAAAGCACGGGAACGGCGAGTTTGATCGACTACTTGCCGGATGATGCGGTGGTCATCGCAGACGATATCTCCCGCATCTACGACCGCTACTTACAGCATCACGACGCGATGCTCGAGCAGGTGACGGACGGGATCGAAAAGGGCGAGGTGTTCGCGAGCCACGAAAAGGTTTGGTATGGTGCGGCGCAGGTGATGGACCGCTTAAAGACCAAGCGTTTGGTGAACGCATCGCAGCTTATGAAGCGCGTTCGGCTCTTAAACCCGAAGCGTATCGTCGAGATCAAGACGCTTGAGGCGGAAAATTTTGGCGGTCAGATGGAGCTCTTTTTTGAGCGCATAAAGGAATTGGTAGACGCGGGTACTGCGATCTTTTTGGCTTTGGGCTCGGTCGAGCGCATGGAGCTCATGCGGGCCGAGTTATACGGAAGAAATCTGCCGGTAGTATCGGAGGAGCGAATAAAAGAGTCGAGCGGGGGCATCATTTTGAGCACGCTCTCTTTATCGCAAGGAATCCATTATCCAAACAGCCGCCTATTGATCGTCACGCATAAGGAGATCTATGGGCGCGCGAAGATCGGGTCCGAGAAGGCGCGCCGAAAGAAGCCGAAGTCGGTCATCAAGGCGACAGATCTCTCGCCGGGCGATTATGTGGTTCACGAAAGCCATGGGATCGGACGGTTCGAGGGCTTTCACCAGATCAAAAAGGAAAATCACTTAAACGATTATCTCCTGATCCAATACCATGGAAACGACCGGCTCTACATCCCGACCGACCAATTGCAGCTGATCCAAAAATATATCGGGCAGGCGGATGCGGGTGCCGGGCCTAAGCTCAACCGGCTCAACAGCCCCGAGTGGCGAAAGACGAAGTCGCGTGCCAAAAAGGCGGTCGAAGAGATCGCTGAGGATTTAATCGCGCTGTATGCAAGGCGGGCGGAGGAAAAAGGATTTGCTTTTTCACCGGACACCCCATGGCAGCGCGAGTTTGAAGAGAATTTCATTTACGAGGAGACGATCTCGCAGCATCGGAGCATCGCGGAGATCAAAAAAGATATGGAGTCCGACCGTCCGATGGATCGCCTGCTTTGTGGCGACGTGGGGTACGGAAAGACGGAAGTGGCCTTAAGAGGCGGTTTTAAGGCGATTATGGATGGCAAGCAAGTCGCTTTGCTGTGCCCGACGACGATTCTCGCACAACAGCATTTTCAGACGGCGAAAGAGAGATTCCGAGACTATCCCGTGCGCGTAGAGGTGCTCAGCCGCTTTCGAACGCCGGCGGATCACAGGCGGGTCATTGCGGATACGAAGAGGGGATACGTGGACTTTTTGGTAGGCACGCATAGTTTGCTTTCGAAAGATCTGCGCTTTAAGGACTTGGGGCTTTTGATTGTCGACGAAGAGCAGCGCTTTGGCGTGCGTCATAAGGAGAAGCTGAAGGCGATGGCGGAGAATGTCGATGTGCTGACTTTATCCGCGACCCCGATCCCGAGGACGCTCCAAATGGGTCTTATCGGCATTCGCGACATGAGCCTTTTGGATGAGCCGCCCGAAGAGCGCTTCCCCACGACGACTTATGTATTGGAGTTCGACACCTCCATCATCGGCGGTGCGATCCAAAGAGAGCTCGACCGGGGCGGACAGATTTATTTCGTGTACAATCGCGTGTACGATATCGACAAGATGGCTGCGATGTTGCAATTTATGGCGCCGAATGCGCGGATCGCGGTGGGGCATGGGCAAATGCCGGAGCGTGCGCTCGAAAATGTCATGCAACAATTTATCGACGGCGAGTATGATATACTTTTGTGCACGACGATTATCGAGACGGGATTGGACATACAAAATGTCAACACAATGATCGTATATGATGCCGACAGGATGGGTCTTTCACAGATGTACCAACTAAAGGGGCGGATCGGCCGGAGCAATCGAACTTCGTATGCCTACTTCACTTACGAGAAGGACAAGGTGCTTACGGAAACTGCTGAGAAGCGATTGATGGCGATTCGCGATTTTAGCGAATTCGGATCGGGTTACAAGATCGCGATGCGCGACTTGGAGCTTCGCGGTGCCGGGAATCTGCTCGGAGAAAGCCAGTCCGGTCACATTGAGGCGATCGGGTATGACCTGTATGTGAAGTATTTAGAAGAGGCGATCAAGCGCGCACGAGGAGAAGATATCGGATTTTTGCGCGAGGTCGAGCTCGACATTCACATGGACGGGTATGTTCCGGTCGATTATATTGCAGACAACGAGCAGAAGATGGAGGCGTACAAGCAAATCGCTGCCATCCGCACGCAGGAGGATTACGAGCTGGTCATCGATGAGTTGATCGACCGCTTCGGAGATATTCCCGATTCGGTATACAATATCATCGCAGCACAACGGCTCAAAAGCCTGGCTGCGCTCATCGGCTTTGACCGGGTTTCCGAGGAGCGCGGAGAGATGATCTTCTCGTTTCCCGAAAACACGCTGTTCACTTTGCAAGAGATTGCGGGGATCAGCGAGGCTTACGGCGGTGCGGTTACCTTTAATCTGTCGGATCAACCATCTATACGATTCCTGTGGAAACAGGAAAAATTACAGGAGTCGCTCGCGCTGTTGCGCACGGTGGCCTCCGTCAAGGGAAAGAAGGAGAAGTAAAGAATGCAGGTAAAAAGAAGACTAGTAGCGCTGGCATTGGCGCTCACGATGGTGTTTGCAGCGTGCAGCACTTCTAAAGTGGTCGCAAAGGTAAATGGCGAGGACATCACGCAAGAGGAATTCGACAAAGAATTCGAAATGAATAAGAAGCTCTACGTCATGCAGTACGGCGAAGAATTCCTGCAAATGCCGGGACCCACAGGGCGCATGATGGAAACCGAGATCAAGGACCAAGTGCTCAATCTCATGATCATGTATCGCTTGATGAACGCGGATCTGAAAGCCAACAATATCGAATTGACAGCGGACGACGAAAAAGCGGCGATCGAAAGCGCGAAAAGCCAAGTCGGCGACGAGGCGAAGTTTAAGGAATTCTTGGAAACTAGCAAACTCACGGAAGATGAGTTTAATCAATTCACGATTCAAAATACAAAGTATCAAAAGCATATGGAAATGTATGCCGAAAAATACGGCATCACCGATGACGTAGCGAAAGCCGAATACGAAAAGGATAAAAATAAATACGACATCCTGACCGCAAGCCACATCCTCGTGGAAACGGAAGACGAAGCGAAGGCGGTAGTCGAGCGTTTGAACGCGGGCGAGAGCTTCGAAGAAGTCGCAAAGGAAGTTTCGAAGGATGAGGGCTCGAAAGTAGAAGGCGGGTCGCTGGGGCAGTTTACCTATCAAACGATGGTGCAGGAGTTCTCGGACGCGGCCTTTGCACTCGAGATCGATAAAATCTCCGATCCCGTACAATCGCAATTCGGATGGCATGTCATCAAGGTTACGGACCGCCAAGGCGATGCAGCTACCTTCGCTGAACAGATTAAAAAGAGCATGATCGACGAAGGGCATACCGATTATCTGAACGAACTCGAAACCAAGGGCAAAGTAGAGCGCCTCGTCACCTTCGAAGATCCGGCTACGGAAGCGCCGAAAGCGACGGAAACTCCGGCTTCGGAAGCTCCGGAGACGACTGAAACCGAAGCGACGGAATAAGAAAGATTAATTTTATCGAAAAAAACGATAACTATATTGCCAAATCGGCGCGATTTCAGTATAATAGAGCGAGCTCGAACCGTCGGACTGATCTCAATCTTGATTATTTTGTCTGACCCACATTTTTGAAATGTGTTGGTTTTAAGCGATAACGGGGTAAATACAAAACGAAGTGGGAGATGTGTTTAATTATTCATCTCAATCAAAAGGAGGACAAGGATGAACAAATCTGAATTACTTGCCAATATGGCAGAAAAGAGCCAACTGACAAAAGCAGAATCCGAGCGCGCACTGAACGCGTTCCTGAAAACGGTCGAAGAAGCACTCGTAAAAGGTGAAAAGGTCCAATTAGTTGGATTCGGTACATTTGAAGCCAGAGAAAGAAAAGCAAGAGAAGGTAGAAACCCGAGAAATCCCGAACAAGTGATCAAGATCCCGAAATCGAAAGCACCTGTTTTCAAGGCCGGTAAATCTTTAAAAGAAGCGGTTAATAAGTAGTGATTAGAATCAGGTCGCAGTACCTGATTCTTTTATTTGGGGGAGAAAATGCGTATCGATAAATTTTTGAAGGACAGCCGCATCATCAAGAGGCGCACGATCGCAAAGCAAGCCTGCGACACCGGGCGCGTATTGCGAGGTGACCGGCCATTGAAGGCGGGAGACGAAGTGTCCGTGGGAGACGAGATCACCGTGCGCTTCGGCGAGCGGGATTTGCGCTTTCGCATCCTAGCCCTGATCGACTCACCGAGAAAAGAGCAGGCGGACGAGATGTACGAGCTTTTAGCATGAGGGCTTTGTGATCATGGCGAGAAAGAGAAAGCGCAGGCGCGTCAGTAAGATCTTTTATATTCCGGTTGTAGCCATCCTTTTGCTGGTGGCTTACTTCGCGTGGACGGCTTGGGACCAGCACAAATTGTTTACAAAATACAATCTGGCGATCGAGGAGCAAAATCGAGAGAATGCGAAGCTTCGAGCCGAGATCAAGGCGTTGGAAGACCAACTCGCCCGTGTCGACGACCGCGCCTTCATCAAAGAGCAGGCGCTCAAGCTCGGGATGGAGGAGACGGATCTTACGCCCGTGCCGATCGACCTCGAGGCACTTAGGGCGATGCCCGTTCCCATTCCTGAGACGGAGCCGGAACCTGTGACAAATGATGAGGACGATACACAAGCCGAATCTGAGGAAGAAACTGAACCGGAAGAACCGACTGAAGAGGACCCGGAAACCGCAGAAGATACGGAATGACGATTGACAAGGCATTGTTTGTCCGATATACTCTAAACCATACTAGGAAAAGGGAGGCGCAGCTGTTTTATGCCGGTTGAGGTAGGGCAGATTCTGGAGGGTAAGGTCACCGGAATTACTAAATTTGGTGCTTTTGTAGCACTTCCCGAGGGAGAGAGCGGGCTTGTACATATTTCGGAAGTTTCCGAGCGCTATGTGGAGGCGATCCAGGATTTCCTTCAGAAGGATGATATTGTAAAGGTGAAGGTGTTAGAGATCCGGGACGGAAAGGTGAGTCTATCCATCCGAAAAGCGGCACCGGAAAAACCCGAAAGACAGCAAAAAGCGCGCGAGTTTCGCAAGCCGCAACCTCCTGTCAAGGAAAAAGATCTTACTTTCGAAGACAAGTTGTCCCGATTCATGAAAGAGAGCAACGAGAGAAACGACACGATCAGACATCGTGAGAATAAGCGCGGGTCGAGTCATCGTTCGCGTGGAAAAAACGCACAGGCATAAAACCGGTTGATTCCGGTTTTTTCATTTAGGAGAAAGATGAAACGCGAAGTATTCGATTGGCTGAAAGAAGTGGGCCTTTCAAAAGAAGACGGGGTCGTGGTCGCCGTGTCGGGCGGTCCCGACTCGATTGCACTTTTGCATTTGCTGTACCGCTTCCGCCTAGAAGAGGTTCCGATCCGACTCTATATCGCTCATTTACACCACGGGCTTCGAGCGTCCGCTGACCGAGACGAAGTTTTCGTACGTGACCTGGCCGAGTTTTTGGGGATCTCGTATTTTCCCGTGTTTTATGATGTCGCGAAGGTGGCCGAGGAGACCGGCACGAGTGTGGAAACGGCCGGCAGGCGCCTTCGCTATGCGCATTTTGCGGCGGTTCAAAAGCAGACCGACAGCCGTTATCTTGCGACCGGGCATCATAAGGATGACCAGATCGAGTCGATCCTGCTACACGGGATCCGCGGTTCGGGGATCGACGGCTTGGTGGGGATGCATCGCATGAAGGGGCATCTCCTTCGCCCGCTATTGCCTTATGATAAGGAAGAGATCGAGGCGCTTTTGGCATCGCAGGGGATTCCCTTTTGCCTCGACGAGACGAACGAACAGACGCGCTATACGAGAAACTTTATTCGGCACGAAGTGGTGCCGCTTTTGGCGAAGATAAACCCGTCCGTTACGAGTTCGATCTCGACGCTATCGTCCAACGCGGCCGATGCGCAAATGATCGTGACGGAGGCCGTGGAGCGGTTTTTCTCGAAGTATCGGGAGGGTGCGGGGGAAATCGTACTCGATTCCGAGGCTTTTTCGGTTGAATCGGGCGCGATGAAACGCGCCATCATCCGCGCATGTGTGGTAGAATTAAAGGGAGATGCGGACGGCTTCAGCCGCGCGCAAACACTCGAGATCGAGCGGGTTTGGGGCAGTCGAACGGGTGCGCAACGCGCGCTGCTCGGGCTTCTTTTCGCGGTCACGCAAGAGGGCCTTCTGGTCAAGCGCATTCGAGATGAGGCGCCCGGCTTCAGAATTCCCGCAAACGAACCCGGGTTGATTCGGATCGGCGATTTTTCGATTCAAATGGAGCAGGTTGCGCGGGAAGAAATCGGATCGCTAACGGATCCGGATATTCTGTACGTTTCCGAAGAGGAGACGAAGGATCTCGTGTTTAGAGGGCGCGAGCCGGATGATTATATTCAGCCTTTTGGCATGCAAGGCACCAAAAAAATGTCCGTCGCGATGGTGGATTTGAAGCTTCGCGCGGACCACCGGGATTCCTGGCCTCTGCTTTCCAGGGGGAATGAGGTGTTGTGGATTCCGGGGTATCAGAAGAGTGAAAAGACAAGAGTCGGGGCGGATGCGCACTACATCCGGTATCATTTCAAACGGGAGGAATAGAATGCACGAGTACAACGAGATTCGTGAGATTTTGCTCACAGAGGAACAAATTCAATCGAAGATCCGAGAAATGGGAGCGGATATCACAAAACGATGGGCCGGTAAAGATGTGGTTCTTGTCGGGATTCTGAAGGGGTCCGTATTGTTTATGGCGGACTTGGCAAGGCAGATCGATCTACCGGTTACTTTTGATTTTATGGCCGTTTCGAGCTACGGCAAGTCGACCACCTCGAGCGGGTTGGTGCGAATTTTAAAAGATTTGGATGCGTCGGTCGAGGGGAAAGATGTAATCATCGTAGAAGATATCATCGACTCCGGCTATACGCTGAACTATATAAGGGAGAATTTGGAAGGGCGCGGCACGAATTCGGTTTCGATCATCACTTTATTCGACAAGCCGAATCGCAGAAAGGCGGAAATGCCGGTGGATATGGTCGGGTTTTCGCTGCCGGATGCGTTTGTCGTAGGCTACGGGCTGGACTTTGCCGAAAAGTATCGGAACCTGCCTTTCTTGGCAGTGCTTCACGAGGACGCGTATCAAGCTTGATTGCGCAAACCGTTTAGGAATGGTAGAATATTGAGACGGTCAGAAAGGGGGAATGTACATTGAATCGAGTCTTCAAAGGAGCGGGATTGTACCTGATTCCTTTGCTGGCATTGGCATTGTATTTGTTTGCCAGAGGCCAGTCTCTCCCCGAGACGAAGCAAATGACGGTAACGGAGCTCGTACAACAGCTCGACCAAGGTGAGATCAAGCAGATTACTTCGGTGGGTCCAACGGTGCAAGGCGTCCAAAAACGCACGGAGGAAACCTTTGAGGTGTATTTGCCGGATGAGATCCGGGTCGACTTTTACGATTTATATTTAAAGGAGAAGGTGGAGTCGGGTGAGCTCGCCTGGATCGGAAAACCGATCCCGCAGACACCCTGGTATATCGAATTGATTCCAACCTTTTTCGTTCTCTTGATGCTGGGCGGCGTCTGGTTTTTGTTTATGACCCAATCACAGGGTGGCAATAGCCGGGTTATGTCGTTCGGTAAGAGTAAAGCGCGTTTGCATCGAGAAGACGGGGAAATTATCACTTTCGGCATGGTAGCCGGATTGGAAGAAGAAAAAGAGGAACTGATGGAGATCGTCGATTTCCTGAAGGATCCGAGAAAATACATCGAATTGGGTGCCAGAATCCCGAAGGGCGTGCTACTCGTAGGGCCACCCGGAACCGGTAAAACGTATTTGAGTAAAGCGGTGGCGGGCGAAGCCAAAGTGCCGTTTTTCAGCATATCCGGTTCGGATTTCGTCGAGATGTTCGTAGGGGTCGGCGCGAGCCGCGTCCGCGATTTGTTTGCGGAAGCGAAGAAAAAGTCGCCCTGTATCATCTTTATCGACGAGATTGACGCGGTCGGAAGAAGGAGAGGCGCAGGCTTAGGCGGCGGTCACGACGAGCGCGAGCAAACGCTTAACCAACTCCTGGTGGAAATGGACGGCTTCGGCACGAACGAGGGGATCATCATCATGGCGGCGACCAACCGCCCCGATATCTTGGACCCCGCGATTTTGCGCCCGGGACGTTTTGACCGACAAATCACCGTAGGACTGCCGGATGTAAAAGGCAGAGAGGCGATTTTGGAGGTTCATACCAAGAATAAAAAGCTGGATGACGACGTTGTGCTTTCGGAGATCGCAAAGCGCACCTCGGGCTTCACCCCGGCGGATCTCGAAAACCTGACAAACGAGGCGGCGCTCCTGACGGCACGCCACGGGCTGAAGAGGATCCCGCGATGGATCTTCGAGGAAGCGGCGATCAAGGTCGTCGCGGGACCGGAGAAGAAGAGCAAAGTCGTAATCGAAAAAGAACGCGTGCTGACAGCCTATCACGAGGCGGGCCATGCGATCACATCGACGCTGTTGCCCGACACGGACCCGGTGCATATGATCACGATCATCCCAAGAGGCGGAGCGGGTGGTTTTACCGCGTATCTGCCTGCGGAAGAGCGCAACTATATGACGAAAAAGCAGATGGAACATCGACTGATCACCCTACTTGGCGGCCGCGCTGCCGAAGCTACGGTGCTCGACGATATATCCACCGGTGCTTCGAATGATATCGAGCGCGCCACAAAGATCGCAAGGTCGATGGTGACGCATTACGGGATGAGCGAAAAGCTCGGCCCCATGGCGTACGGCCAAGACGACGAAGAAGTCTTCATGGGCCGCGACTTCGGACGCACGAGAAACTACTCCGAAGAAGTCGCCGCGGAGATCGACGCCGAGATGCAACGCTTTATAACGGAAGCGTACAACAAGGCGCTGACACTCCTCGCGAATCACAAACCCGCGCTCCACGGTTTGGCGAAGGCGCTATTAGAGAAGGAAACCCTAAACGAGGACGAGTTCAAGGCGCTGTTCAAGAAGTTCACTGAAGAAGGTGTGGAGAACATCCCCGAAGAGCTGGAAGAAATACGCAAGATCGACCATACGATCGCGACGAACCTAGGCAAAGGAGAAGGCGTACCGGAGGAGATCTTGGAAGAAGAGATAGAAGAAGAGTAGGAAGCGGCGCAATCGCGCCGCTTTTTAAGTGGAGGAGTGAAATTGACAACGCATTTTCTCGGGTATAAAATAAACTATCAATCACGGAAAGGCGGACAACGCATGCATTTACAAGATCATTTCGGCAGTATGGTTTTTAATAAACAGAGGATGAAAAAGAAGCTTCCCTATCCGATTTATCTTCGTTGGAAAAATGCGATTCGCAAAGAGGATGTGCTGGATGCGGATACTGCGGATATCATCGCCCATGCGATGAAGGAGTGGGCGATCGAGCATGGCGCGACCCACTATTCGCACTGGTTTTTCCCGCTTCACGGGCAAACGGCGAAGAAGCACGAATCCTTTATCGACCGTTCGGATGACGGGGAGGCGATCGTCCGCTTTTCGGGAAAAGAGCTGATCAAGGGCGAGCCGGATGCGTCTTCTTTCCCTTCGGGCGGGCTTCGTGCGACTTTCGAGGCGCGCGGATACACGTATTGGGACGCTTCCAGTTATGCTTTCATCCTCGATCATGTGCTGTATATCCCTTCCGTGTTCGTTTCGTACAGCGGGGAGACACTCGATATGAAGGGACCGCTTTTGCGCGCGCACGACATGTGCTCGACCAATGCGACGCGCGTGTTGAACGCGATCTCCGACACCCACACTTGGCGCGTGCGTTCCATGGTGGGGATGGAGCAGGAGTTTTTCCTGGTGGACGAGGACGTTTACAAGAAGAGGCGCGACCTGGTGCTTTGCGGAAAGACCGTCTTGGGGGCGGCTCCTTCCAAAGGGCAAAGCCTCGATGACCACTATTTGGGTGCGATTCCCGCGCGCGTGCTTCGCTATTTGGACGATATCAACGACCGGCTTTGGTCTTTGGGGGTCTTCGTAAAGACGGCGCACAACGAGGTCGCGCCTTGCCAGTTTGAGATCGCACCGCTTCATGAGCATTGCAATGTGGCGGTCGACGACAATCATATGATTATGGAGGTCCTTCGAAAGAGTGCCGGCGAACACGGTCTGGTGTGCCTGCTTCACGAAAAACCCTTTAAAGGGGTGAACGGTTCGGGCAAGCACAACAACTGGTCGCTCGTGTCGAACTTTGGGGAAAATTGCTTTTCACCGGGCGATGATCCCGCTGAAAACCCAAGATTCCTGCTGTTTGTAACTGCGGTGATCGAGGCGGTGGATCGTTATCAGAACTTGTTTCGCTATAGTGCGTCCAACCCCGGGAATGACTATCGCCTAGGGGCCGGCGAAGCGCCGCCTTCGATCATTTCCATTACGATGGGAAACTCGGTGGAGTCGGTGCTTCGAAAGATCATCGATCCCGAGGTGTCACCATCGCATGCGGATCGTGCGCCACACGTGGAGTATTTGGAGAGCGTTCCGTACGACGACTCGGACCGCAATCGCACTTCTCCTTTCGCTTTTACCGGAAACAAGTTCGAGTTTCGCATGCCGGGTTCCTCGAAGGCAGCGGCTGAGGTGAATATCGCGCTAAATGCCGCGGTCGGTCATGTGTTGGGCGAGTATGCAGACAAGCTGGAAGCTGCAGATGCCAAAGGTCGCGATGCGGTACTCCAAGGCATCCTCAAGAGCGCGCTGACTGCGCACCAAAGGATCCTTTTTGACGGCGACGGGTACAACGATTCTTGGAGAGAAGAGGCGAAAAAGCGCGGGCTTTTGGATGTTAAGACGCATCTAGAGGCGCTTGTGGCCTTGAAGGATGAGAATGTGATCGGCTTATTCACCGCGCACGGGATCTACACGGAAAAAGAGATCGAGGCCTTATACGAGATCGCGGTCGAAGAATATGTGCGGGTTCGCTTGCTCGAAATGAAGACGCTGATCGCGATGATCAATAAAGATGTAGTTAGCGCGGTCACAGCGGAGCTTACCGATCTTGGGAAAATGCTCGCCGTGATCGACAATGCGTCTGCAAAGGCACGTGCTGCGCGGATTTCCGAAGGCTTGGATGGTTTGCTGGGTGCGCTTGCCGACTTGGAGGATTTTGTGGGCGAGTTGGATTCGGCGGGGAGTTTTGTTGCGAAGGCGAGGCGGATCAACGACGAAGGGTTCGAGAAGGCAAGCGCCCTCCGTAGCGCTTCCGACGCGCTCGAGCCGATGTGCGCCGCAGGCAACTGGACCACGCCCACTTACGATGATATTTTTGCTTCGTTGTAGAGGATGGGGTTGTAGCGGAAGAAGGGAATAGAACTAAGTTTACTTTCAGTACTCCGCCACTACGGCAAGGGAGTCCAACGCCTCGATAGAGCACGCTAGCGCGTATCTCGTCACAAAATGTGCCAATCCTTTTATAGGTAGGAAAGGCGTTGTGGATTGGCACATTTAGAGGCGCCCTTACGGAAGCCCCCTGCCTCCGTGGCTACTACTGTTGCAGAGCAAGGGTCATTCCGGCTCGTAACTTATGAACCGGTGGATCCTACGCCAATGAAAAAACCTCTCGCACAGTCGTAGGGAGCGTGCCTTGTGCCGCTCCGCTGGAATGCCGATTCGGTTTCATCCCGATCGTATCCCCATACCGGAGCGAACTCATATTCACGCACAGGGACAAGCCCTATCCCTACGGCTTCGATGAAAATCGATCGTTCTTCTGCCCGCGCTTCTTGACAGGCAACCCGTTTCTCGATATGATGAAAAAAACTCCGTTGTGCGCAGACTCTTGTACCCTGCGGGCACAATACTTTGGCAGAATGCCGCTCTAGAATTGGTTGCAGGACCAATTCTTCGTTTTTTTACAGGAGGATCAATTGGCAAAATATATCTTTGTTACCGGCGGCGTGGTTTCCGGAATCGGGAAAGGGATCAGCGGCGCGAGTATCGGCAGACTTTTGAAAGACAGAGGGCTCACCGTCTTTATGCAGAAGATGGACCCTTATATTAATGTAGACCCGGGAACGATGAGCCCCTATCAGCATGGGGAGGTTTTCGTCACAAAGGATGGCGGCGAGACCGACTTGGACCTCGGCCACTACGAGCGCTTTATCGACGAAGAGCTTACGATTAACTCGAGCATCACTTCGGGCAAAGTGTACAACGCAGTCATCCAACGAGAGCGCCGAGGCGAGTACAATGGTGCGACCGTGCAAGTCATCCCGCATATTACGGACGAGATCAAACAAAAGGTGTACTCGGTTGCCGAGCAATCGGGGGCGGATGTAGTGATCACGGAGATCGGCGGGACGGTCGGGGATATCGAGTCGCTTCCGTTTATCGAGGCGATCCGCCAGATTCATTCGGAAAATAAAAAGGAAGATGTGCTTTTCGTGCATACGACTTTGATTCCGAAGGTACCTTCTTCGGGCGAGCTAAAGACGAAGCCGACGCAACACAGCTACAAAGAGCTGATGAGCTTAGGGATCAAGGCGGATATTTTCGTGATCCGCTGCGAAGATGTGATCACGGAAGATATCAAACAAAAGATCAGCCTGTTTTGCGATGTGCCGGTGGAGGCGATCGTACAGTCTTTTAATGTCGACTTCATTTACGAAGTTCCGCTTTCGTTAAAGGAACAAGGGGTCGACGACTATGTACTGAAGAAATTGGGATTGGATCTGCCGGATAGCGACCTGACCGAGTGGCGGGCGATCGTGAAACGCTACAAGGAAGCGAAGGGTGTCGTGACGATCGGTTTGGTCGGAAAGTATGTGAAGCTGCACGACGCGTATCTTTCCGTTTCGCAGGCGCTTGAGGATGCGGGCTATGCTTTGGGGCATCGCGTCGATATCAAGTGGATCGACTCCGAAGAGATCAACAGCTCGAATGTTTCGAATATTCTGCATGCCTTGGACGGAATTATCGTGCCGGGCGGGTTCGGCGAGCGCGGGGTCGAGGGGATGATCCTGACTTCTCGCTTTGCAAGAGAGCACAAGGTGCCGTATTTCGGCATTTGCTTGGGGATGCAGATCGCTGCGATCGATGTGGCGCGTTACGAGCTGGGGCTTTTGGATGCAGCTTCGACGGAGTTCGACCCGGAGACGACGAATCCCGTGGTGCATCTGATGGAGAGCCAGCACGGCGTGACGCGGATCGGCGGAACGCTTCGCCTGGGCAATTACGATTGCAGGCTGACCGAGGGCACCATCGCACACCGAGCGTACGGCGCGTCGGATATCAAAGAGAGACATCGCCATCGCTATGAGATCAACAACGATTATAAAGAGAGACTGGAAGAGGCGGGCGTCGTGTTTTCAGGGCACAATCTCGAGTACGATTTGGTCGAGATTTTGGAACTGAAGGACCATCCGCATTATTTGGGTTGCCAATTTCACCCGGAGTTCAAATCGAGGCCGAATCGCATCCACCCGCTATTTGAGGCGTTTGTGAGAGCTTCCATCGAGAATAAGGAGTAAGCGCATGCTTTTAGCAATCGATATCGGAAACACGAATATTGTCTCGGGAATTTACGATGGCGATCGCCTCGTCTGCACAGTGCGCCTGGGAACCGACCGCAATCGCACGCAAGACGAGTACGGCCTGTACTTTCACATGGCTTTGGATGCAAATCGGATCAATCGCGATCAGATTACGAACATCATCATTTCGTCCGTTGTACCGCCTTTGATGCACACGATCCCCGCAATGTGCGAGCGCTATTTCGGGATCGAACCCCTAATCGTAGATTATACGACCGATATCGGGCTGGTCAACGGCTATGCGATTCCTTCGGAGGTCGGGGCGGATCGTCTGGTAAACGCGGTCGCGGGCTTCAATAAATACGGCGGGCCGTTGATCTTGGTTGATATCGGAACGGCGGTGACTTTTGACGTGATCACGGCGGACGGCGTGTACCAAGGCGGTGCCATCGCGCCGGGGATCGGGATTTCCGCAGAGGCGCTCTTTATGCGCGCGTCGAAGCTGCCGAAGATCGAGCTGGCGAAGCCTTCGCATGTGATCGGGAAGAATACGGTCGAGAGCATGCAGGCGGGCATGGTGATGGGCTATATCGGTTTGGTGGACCGCCTTTTAGAGGAGATCATGAAGGAATTGGGGACCACACCGGAGACGACAAAAATCGTCGCGACGGGCGGGTATTCCGTCTTGATCGCACAGGAGAGCCGCTATATCCAAAAGATCGACACCAATATGACATTAGAAGGGCTTTATTTGATTCATGAAAGAAACAAGAAACACTGATTTTCTGCTTTCGCTCGCACCGATGGCGGGTTACACCGACTGCGGGTTTCGCCTCGTCTGCCAGGAGTACGGCGCAGAAGAGACCGTAACCGAGATGGTGAGCGCAAGGGCTTTGTATCACGGCGATAAGAAATCTAAGCGGCTCATGCACCTCGATCCGCTTGAGCGGGGCGTCACGGTCCAGATCTTCGGGTCGGAACCCGAGATCATGGCGGAGGCGGTCAGAGAGCAGATCAACCCGTACGGCGCCTTTTCGGGCATCGATATCAATATGGGCTGTCCCGTCCCCAAGATCGTAAAGAATGGGGAAGGGGCAGCTCTTATGCGTGATGAGGACTTGGCGCTTCGCGTGACGGAGGCGGTCGTAGAGGCGTCTGCGGTGCCGGTGAGCGTCAAGATTCGGCTGGGGTGGGACTTCAGCTCGATGAACTTCGTTTCGCTCGGAAAAAAACTCGCGCAAACCGGAATCCACCGCATTACCTTGCATGCGAGGACGCGGTCGCAATTTTACACGGGATCGGCCGACTGGGAAAAGGTAAAAGAACTTGCGGCGGAGCTTCCCGTCCCCGTGATCGGAAACGGCGACATTGCGGACGCGGAAGCGGATCTCGCGAGAATCCGGGAGTCCGGCGTGCAGGGAGTGGCGATCGGGCGAGGGGCGGTAGGGA
Organism: uncultured Peptoniphilaceae bacterium; assembly: GCA_964522555.1. Lineage (GTDB taxonomy): Bacteria > Bacillota > Clostridia > Tissierellales > Peptoniphilaceae > JAAYQA01. The sequence continues at coordinate 24,691 of CAZFWK010000005.1, forward strand.
ACCCGTGGATCTTCGAGCAGATCGCGCGCGCGATGCGAGGAGAAGAGATCCGCGAGCTCACCGCGGAAGAAAAGGTGCATATCGCACTTCGCCAGCTCACGCTGACTTGCGAACGAAAAGGCGAGGCGCTAGGCGTCGTGCAGATGCGAAAGCACCTGCTGCAGTATGTGAAAGGTTGGAAAGGCGCAAGCGCCCTCAAGCAGGAGATTCTCGAGCAGACGACGGAAGAAGGGGTCAGGAGAGTTTTCGAGGCGTATTTAAGCTCGTAGGGTGCTCGGCTTGTCCGGCACCTTACAAATACCACCTGCGGGTGGTTTTTTAGTACTCTGATAATTTTAATATTGATTTTACATTAGTACCTTGTAATACAAGGTACTATGGTTTATAATGCTCTTAAGGTGGTGAGCTGATGAATGTACAGATCAAAAAAGGGGTCGTAGAGCTTTGTGTTTTAGCACTCCTTCACGAGAAAGATCGGTATGGCTACGAGCTGGTAGAGAGCATCTCTCAGCATATCGAGATTTCCGAGGGGACGATTTACCCGCTTCTTCGGAAATTTAGGCAAGAGGGATATGTCGAGTCATACTTGGAAGAATCGCAGGCGGGTCCGCCTAGGAAGTATTATCAGCTGACTTTGCGCGGTGAAGCCGCTTATGCGGAGCAGTTGAAGGAGTGGAACTCGTTTCAGGAAGGCGTAAATGCGCTGATAGGAGGTGTACAGGATGCGTAAGACGGAATACTTGGATTTATTGCGATTTTATTTGAAGCCGTTTCCGAAGGCTGTGATCGACGACATTATTCAAGACTATGAGGAGCACTTCGCGATCGGAGTGCACAAGGGGAAGACGGAAGAAGAAATCTCCGAAGAATTGGGCAGCCCGAAGATTGTGGCGGACGAGTATCTCGCAGGCGATTTTGAGAGAAGGCCTTCGCGCGAACCGGATGCAGAGCCGAGCGAGGAGACCGTACACGAGGAGACACACAGGGAGAGCACGGTGAACCGGCTGTTCGGAAGCGGAAAAACCGAAAAAGAGAAGTTGATCCTGGTGCTGATCATCCTGGGCGCTGTCGTCTTGCTGAGCTGGCTGCTACCGACCGCTTTCGGCGTAGTGGGCGGCGTGATCGGCCTGGTGGTGGCCGTCGTGATAGGCTTAACTTTCGGCTTGGGCGGCCTTGCGATCGGCTCGATCGTATTTGGAGTATCCCTTATCCTAGGCAACGCGATCGCCTTTTTTCCGGTTACGGGATGGATCCCGCGTTTCGGGACGGAGTTTCTCACCCAGTTCAGTTTACTGACGAGAATCTTCTTCGGGTTGGGCTTTATCGGATTCGGGTCGTTGCTGATGATCCTCGCAAAGAATGTCTTCATGTATTTCATCACGAGCATTCGGAAACTCTTTTACTATATCAAATGGCAGATTAACAAAAGGAGAGCCTCATGAAAAAGACTATTATCCTCGCGTTATTTACGATCCTGATGTTTATTTTCGGCGGGATCGCGCTATTCACTCTAGACCGAAATACCATTGCGGACGTCAGAGGGCAAGTGATGCATGGGGATTGGGCTCCGCCGTTTAACGGGGACCGATTCGACGCCGAAGTGAGGACCGGCGGTCAATGGTACGAAAAGAGCGAGCCTTTACAGGGTCTGGATAAAATCAAGGTCAATTTGGTCAATGCGACGGTCAATCTGGTAACGGAAGCGCGCGACGATGTGCATATCGAGTATAGTGAGTGGCCGGATCATGAGGGAAAGAGACTTACGATCGAAAAGAGCGGTAAGACGCTGCAGATTCGAGAAAACGCGCAGAATTTTATGTCCTTCGGTGAGCGGGACCTCGAACTTACGGTTCGAATCCCGGAGAAATTCGCGGGCGACCTATTTGTGGATCATGTGAACGGGATCATTACGGGTGAGGGGCTTCGCAACAATCTAAAAGTGGACACCGTCAATTCCGATATCTCGCTCCACTTTACCCAAAATGCGGGCGTGAAGATCGACAATGTAAACGGGTCGACCGAGCTCCAATTGGCGAATAAAGAAAATGTGGATGTGAAACTGGATATGGTGAACGGCGATATCGTGGTAGGTGGGGAGATGGTTACGAACAACGCCATGGGCATCGGAAATTCCTTTAAACAGGTGTTCGGAAGCGGAGACAAGAAGATTCAAGTTGACCAAGTGAACGGGAGTATCACGGTATATTTCGGTGATGATTTTCCGATCATTGCGGATTGACAAGTGGTCATCGCTGGTGTAAACTGTAGTATTTCATGAGATTGACAAAAGCAACAAAATTTGGTATGATGGTTATAATTACGAAACGAGTAACCGGAATGGGATGGTGGTGCTTTTGCAATCGCGAGATGATTTGAATCAAATTCGTAAGGTTGTGGAGGAAAACCTGGGTAAAGAGGTAATCCTCAAGGCGAATAAAGGACGTAAGAAAATCGTGACGAAGAAGGGCATTCTGACGGATGCTTATCCAAGTGTATTCACCGTGCAAATAGAAAATGAATTCGACTCGGTACGTACGGTATCCTACTCGTATACCGATGTATTAACTTCGACGGTGGAATTAAAAATCTGTTAACAAGAGGGCGATCGCGTGATCGCTCTTTTTGTAATGGAAGGACGGATCGGCTTTGAAGATCGAACACTTTGCAAAAATCAATCTGAGCTTACATATACAGGGAAAAAGAGAAGACGGCTACCATCTGCTGGACACGGTCATGCAGGAGGTGGGGGTTTCGGATACGCTCACGATGGAGCGTGCCCATGAAACGGTGCTGACTTGCAATCGCGAGGATGTGCCCACCGACGAGTCGAATCTGATCCTAAAGGCGCATCGCGCGCTGGCGAGAGAATATGCGATCGGCGATGTGGCATATGCACTCGAGAAGCACATCCCCGTTGCCGCGGGTATGGGAGGCGGGTCCGCGAATTGTGCAGCGGCGCTTTTGGGGTTGAACGAGCTCTTTGACTTGGGGCTTACGAAAGAGGAATTGGCCAAGATCGGCGTTTCCTTAGGTGCGGATGTACCGTACTTTTTATACGGCGGCACTTGCCGCGCACGGGGGATCGGCGAGGTGCTGGATACACTTCCGACTTTCGCGGGCGTCTACGTGCTTTTACTCAACGACGGCACGCATGTTTCGACGAAAGACGTGTACGGAGCGGGTCCCGAGCCGAGCGACTCCACAATAGAGCTTTTGATTCAGGAGTTGCGGGACAAGAAGACGCGTCTTACCGTGCACAATGACCTCTCGCCGATTGTGACAAAGATGTACCCGCATCTGCAAAGGTGCGCGGATGACCTTGTGGAAACAGGGGCGGATACGGTATTATTAAGTGGATCGGGTGCGACCTATTTTGGACTCTTCCGAGATAAAACTACGGCACAATCGGCCTACGAGCAGTTACACGGGAAATATCATTGGGTTTGTCTGACGCAGACCCGTTAGGGGGAAGAGCATTGGACAATAGACCCATCGGGATTTTTGACTCCGGGATCGGCGGTCTCACTATCATGAGTGAGATTCAAGATCAGTTGCCGGGGGAAGATATCCTCTACTTAGGAGACACAGCGCGCGTACCGTACGGCTCGCGTTCCAAAGAAACGGTCACACAGTACGCGTTGGAATCGTCTCGCTATCTAACGAAAAAGGGGATCAAGGCGCTGATCATCGCTTGTAATACGGCTTCCGCACTCGCTTTAGACGAGGTGAAGGCGGAGATTTCGGGAATTCCGGTGTTCGGGGTGATCAAACCCGGGGCCAGAGCCGCCGCCAAAGCGACGAAGAACAAGGTGGTCGGCGTGATCGGCACGGAAGCCACCGTGCGGTCGCAGGCGTACCAAAGGCAAGTGCGTAAGCACATCCGAGACGCCGAGATCATTGGGATCGGCTGTCCGCTTTTTGTTCCGATCATCGAGGAGGGCTGGCAGAATTCGAATATGGCGACACTGACTGCGCAGACTTATCTTTCCGGTTTCGACCAACACGAGATCGACACGTTGATCCTCGGTTGTACGCATTACCCGGCGCTTCGCGCGACGATCCAAAGGGTGATGGGGGCGAAGGTGCGCTTGGTCAATCCGGCGTATGAGACCGCGAAAGAAGTAAAACATGTGCTCACGGAAAAGGGGATGCTTTCCGATCGCTTGGAAGGCGGAGAAGTGC
>CAZFWK010000005.1:28972-32537 GCA_964522555.1 uncultured Peptoniphilaceae bacterium
TTTTTGTTAAACGACACGATCTATCATGCGGAGAAGGTAGATTTATTGGCTACTTAGGGTTTGGAGGGGAATGGATGAAACGGATCACGAGGGGATTGCTTTTTGCTTGGGGGCTAGCACTCCTATTGACCGCTTGCGCTACGACGAGTGTCGCCGGCAAAAATAACGAAGCCTACGACAGCGAAGAAGCCGCATCAGAAGAGGCAGCTGCGAAAGGCCAAAAAGACGAGGTCAAGAAGATCATCTTTAAAGTGCCGGACAAGACGGTAAAACTACAGCCCTATTATTTTGCCATCAATCTGCCCGGTATCAAGCCGACCATTTATGCGTTCAGCGACGACAAGGGCGAGATCCAATATCGCGCGTATGCGTATTCGGAAGTGGAGGAAAAGGACGGTTTTTTTGCCGTGTCGATCCTGCCGGTGAAAGATTCGACCGAATACACATTTGAGCTTGCGGAAGAAAGTTTCGTGAACTACGACGATGAAAAGCCCGGGATTCCAAAGCCCGAAGATGACAAAATGCCGGATTCTGTCGTATTTAAGGATCGGTGGATGCCGGTAAAAGATAAGAAAAACTTACATGCATATCCTGCCAACAACGGCGAATACAATTACCGTAGGTGGGCTTCCTTAGGAGAACACGAAGCGTTCTACCCGTCGAATGATATGGGGATCATGATCCGTGGCGGGTTGCCGGATGCCGTTAAGATCGGCAAAGAATGGGTCGATGTGGTGGTGCTCAACTCGCTTACATTCCCGAAGTTTGCATCCGAGACGGAGCCGGCAGTAGTAGGGGTCGAAGCTAACGAAGAGCAGACTGAAGCAGCTTATACCGAGTCCGAAGACACAGAGGTGCGCGATTCGGAACCCGTGTGGACGGAACCTGTGAGGACAGAGCCGCCTCGCACAGAAGCTCCGCGCACGGAAGAGCCGGCAACGGATCCGCCCCAAACGGAGCGACCGCAAACCGAGGCGCCGCACACGGAGCCACCTCAGACTGAACCGCCACAGACCGAACCGTCGGAAACAGAGCCGGAATGGACGGAACCGCCTGAGTGGACGGAACCGCCTGAAGAGACTGAGCCGGAATCCTTCTTTCCGGGAGACAATGATGATTAGGATGATGATCCGATAAGGATGGATTGCCCGAGCTTTTTGCTCGGGTTGTTTTTTTCTGGGGAGGGTGAGTGAACTGGGTCTACTCCCGACGCACCGCCACTGCAATGCGCGGTTTATTCATGCTAGAAGCATATGAACTTGTGGTTTTGCAAGTACCCCGAGGTTAATTGTAATACTTTCTTGACACCGTAGGGAGCGTCCTTGTGCCGCTCCGATGGGATGCCGGTTCGGTTTACATTTAGAATACCCTTATAACAAAGCGACTCTCAGCGGGATGAAAGAGTGATCGCTTTCAGATGACTCGATCGACTCAATTTAGAAGCATCGAACCGAGACTGCTCGGGTGCACCGCCACTGCGGCAGGGGAGTCCAACGGGCTTCACAAAATGCCCCTATCCACTGTTGGTATGAAGTGCGTTGTGAATAGGGGCATTTAGTGGTGCCCTTTTGGACATCCCCTGCCTCCGTGGCTACTACCTCTGCAAAGCACAGTTTATTCATGCATGAAGCACATGAACTAGTTGCTTGCAGGTACCTCGAGGTTAACTGTAAAACTTTCTTGCCGCCGTAGGGAGCGTCCTTGTGCCGCTCCGATGGGATGCCGGTTCGGTCTACATTTAGAATACCCTTATAACAAAGCGACTCACAACGGGATGAAAGAGTGATCGCTTTCAGATGACTCGATCGACGCTATTCAAAAGTATCGAACCGAAATAAAATAGTCCGCACCGATCACGTAATCGCAGTCGCGGGGAACTGCGAAAGACTGAGTTCATACACTCGAATACTCGCTTCCATAGCTCAACATCACCGTTTTGTCGCGCCCGATGCATTTTCAGGTCTATGAGCGGCGGCGCACAAGGGGCGGCCCTACGGAGAATCAAAAAAAACCCGAGGGGGCTCCGTAAGAAAGTTACTTGCAGGTCGTAATTTCTGTTTACACCGCATCAAATCAGGATGTATCCTCGATGAAAACTGCGTAAACTCAGCGTAAGAAAGTTCGAGAAACCCTATTGAAAGGAGAACTTACTTGCGTTATACTGGTTTCATCCCATTTGCGGGAATGGCTCAACGGTAGAGCATCGCCTTCCCAAGGCGAGGGTTGCGAGTTCGAATCTCGTTTTCCGCTCCAACACGAAAACCCCTGTACAGGAATTCTCCTGCACAGGGGTTTTTTTATGGGTGAAAGACGGACTCGTACATGAGTACGGTCGCGGCGATTGCGACGTTTAGCGAGTCGACCGAGCCGAGCATCGGGATGCTGACTTTTTCTGCAGGCACTTCGTACCAGTCCTTGTGAAGACCGTACTTTTCGCTCCCGACGACCAGGGCGGCGCGTTGGGCGTAGTGCTGCTCGTGGTACGAGGTGGCGCCTTCGGTGTCGGCCAATAGGATTTGAAAGCCGTGTTTTTTCAGCCATGCGGTCAATGTTTCGATATCGGTTTCGATGATCGGGACTTTTAACACGCTTCCCATCGAGGCGCGGACGAATTTCGGGTGATTGAGGCGAATTTTTCGATTCGTGAAGATTACCGCGTCAAAACCGGTTGCGTCGGCTGAGCGGGCGATCGTGCCGCAATTTCCTTGGATCTCGAGTCCGTCCAACACGATGAGGCGCATGGTCTCCCGAATGGGTAGCGCATCCAATGTAGCTTGCGGAAAGGGAAAGACGCAAAGGATCCCGCCTGCGGACGGGTCTTCCCTTACGAGGTCGAATACTTTTCCGGAAACCGCGTAAAAGCCCTTGGCGGACTTTTGCAGTGTGTCCACGATTTGCTGTGCCTTCGCGCTGTAGATGTGCTCAGGGCAGATAAGCAGGAGTTCGGGGCGGATCCCCGTTTCGATGAGGAGCTCCGCGCCCCAGATGCCTTCGATGGGGCAGAGTTTGTCGGGGTTCGGTTTCGTGTTTTTGTAGAGATGGCGAATTTTTTGGATCGCGCCGTGTGTTTTCCCGATGAATTGGAGATTCGGGTAGCGTTCGTGAAAAAAGTTCTGGGCTTCGTCGGTCGTCATCGGTTGGATATCCTGAAAGTTCATAACCCACCTCCTCGGTTGAATTTAGCATAGCATACTTGAGCCTTTTTCGCATAGAGGGGTAAATAAGGGAAGGGGAACAAATTCGGAAAGGAGTGGGGATGGAAAATCAAACTCGAGTCGAACCGAAAGAAATATTCCTGACTTTTTTGCGATTGGGCGTGACGGCCTTTGGCGGCCCGGTCGCGCACATCGGGATGATGGAAGAGGAGATTGTGGGTCAGAAAAAGTGGATCACAAACGAGGATTTTTTGGATATGCTCAGCATCTCGAACTTGATCCCGGGGCCGAACTCGACGGAGCTTGCGATCAGCATCGGCTACCGCTTGGGTGGGGTGCGGGGATTGGTGTTGGCGGGGACGGCGTTTATCTTCCCGGCGATGGCGATCGTCATGGCGATCGGGCTTTTG
>CAZFWK010000006.1:0-30801 GCA_964522555.1 uncultured Peptoniphilaceae bacterium
CGTATACGGCGGCGTAGAGGTGCCGTTTATCCCGAATTACTACGACAGTGCGATTGTCTGCTACTCGTGGAGCAAGTCGCTGTCTCTTCCGGGGGAAAGAATCGGGTATATTTTAGCGCCGAACAAAGGACCCCATCAAGCCGATTTGGTCTCGGCGATCGCCGGCGCCGGCAGAAGCCTGGGATATGTCTGCGCACCGAGCTTGTTTCAACAAGTGATCGAGCGCTGTGTGGACGTGATGCCCGACCTCACCACTTACGAAATCAATCGAAGCCTATTGATCGAAAGCTTGGAGCGATTCGGTTACGAATTCGCGAAACCGGATGGCGCGTTTTATCTGTTTATCCGATCTCCGTTTGAAGGCGGGGGGCAAGCGTTCCACGAGCGCGCAAAAGAATACGATATGCTCGTCGTCCCCGGAGCGAGTTTCGGTTGCGCCGAATACGTACGGCTTTCGTACTGCTGTACTACGGAGAGCGCAAAAAAAGCGATCCCAATACTGGAAGAACTGATCCGACAAACGCGGGATCGAAGCGGCGAGAAAGAAGGAATTTTCAATGAAATCGTATGACGCGCTGCTGGAATCCTTACAGAACACCGAAAGACAGCCGTTGGCCGTAGTCGCGGCAGACGCCCATTCGATCGAAGCGGCGCTGGAAGGCGAGAAGAAGGGTCTGGTGACCCCGATCTTCATCGGCGATAAAGAAAAGATCGCGCAGATCCTAAGAGATTTGGGCGAGCGGGTCGGCTACGAGATCATGGAAGCCGCCACACTCGAGGAAGCGGCCGAAATCGGCGTGTGCTTAGTCGGGAGCGGGAAGGCGAAGCTCATCCTGAAAGGGCAGATCGATACGGCGATCCTGCTGAAAGCCGTGTTGAACAAAGAATACGGGATCGCCAAAGCCGGCGTGCTTTCTCATATCGCCTTATTGGACGCACCCACCTACCACAAACTCTTTATCGTCACCGATGGCGGGATGATCCCGTATCCGACACTCGAGCAAAAGGCTGCGATCCTAAAATCGGCGGTCGACGCGATGCATAAGCTCGGCGTCGAAGTACCGAAAGTCGCGGTGCTGGCGGCGGTCGAGAAGGCGAACCCGAAGCTTCCCGAAACAATGGATGCGCTCGCATTAAAGGAGCTGAACCAAAAAGGGGAGATCACAGGCTGCATCGTCGAAGGGCCGATCTCATTCGACTTAGCCTACGACAAAGAAGCATCGGAACTGAAGGGTTATAAAAGCGACGTCGCGGGAGACGCGGACATCTTCCTCACACCGGACTTTGTGAGCGGAAATATCCTGGCAAAAAGCTTCACCTACGCCGCGAAAGGGCGAATGGCCGGACTCATCCTCGGAGCAAAAGCTCCGATCCTCCTGACCTCGAGGTCGAGCACGGCGGAAGAAAAGTTCTTGTCGCTGGCATTGGCCGTGGCATTGGAGCAGTAAAGAGCACACCGAGCAAAGTGTCCTTCAGGCACCGCGCTCGGTGTTTTTTGTTTCGGGAAATATGGCGGAATGAAAGTCAAAAATATGGCGGAATGAGAAATGGAAATATGGCGGAATGAGGCAGGATGGGTAGGGATTCGACAAACATATTGACAAGCGTCTATGTGACGCGTACAATTGTCATATAGAACAATATCGATATGAGGTGATGAATTGGAAATGAAATATGCGGAGAATGCCAAGCTCTTTAAGGTGCTCGCCGACACGACGCGGCTAATGATCGTCGACATGCTTTCTTGTGGCGAGATGTGCGCTTGCGAGATTTTAGAGAGGTTTCACATTACGCAACCGACGCTTTCGTACCATATGAAGCAACTTTGCGACAGTGACCTGGTCGAGGCCAGGAAAGACGGCAAGTGGACGTATTATGTTTTAAATGAAGAAAAGTTTCGCTCGTTCAAAGACTTTTTTGAACAAGTTACGACTGACACGCAAGACTGTATTTGTAAGGAAGGAGAACTGAGTTGTGGAGAATTCTGTAAAGCATCCGGGCATTAGTTTTTTTGAAAGGTACCTGACACTTTGGGTACTGCTGTGTATGGCTGCAGGCATTTTGATCGGGAAGTATCTTCCGGCCATCCCGGAATTTCTAGGGCGATTTGAATACGCGCAAGTATCGGTCCCCATCGCAATCCTTATTTGGTTGATGATCTTCCCGATGATGTTGAAGGTCGACTTCAAGAGCATCAAAAATGTCGGCAAGAACCCGAAGGGATTGTATGTGACTTGGGTGGCCAACTGGTTGATCAAGCCATTTACGATGTATGCGATCGCGAGCTTCTTTTTCTTTGTCGTGTTCCGAAACCTCATCCCTGCGGGGCTGGCACGCGATTATCTCGCAGGAGCCATTCTCTTGGGGGCGGCCCCCTGTACCGCGATGGTATTTGTGTGGAGTCACCTCACCAAAGGAGACCCGGCTTATACCGTCGTACAAGTCGCAACGAACGACTTGATCATCTTAGTCGCATTCACCCCGATCGTCGCCCTGCTTCTGGGAATTAGCGGCATTACGATTCCTTGGGATACTTTGCTCCTATCCGTCGTGCTTTTCGTCGTCATCCCGCTGGCAGCCGGCATCATCACGAGAACGTATCTGATCAATCGCCGCGGTGAAGACTATTTCAACAACGAATTTCTTCCGAAATGGAGTCACATTACGGTTACGGGACTTTTGCTCACTTTAGTCATCATCTTCTCATTCCAAGGGCATGTGATCCTCGCCAATCCGCTTCATATTTTGCTGATCGCGGTACCGCTCACGATCCAGACCTTCTTCATCTTCTTTCTCGCGTATTTTGCAGCGAAGCTCCTGAAATTGCCACATAATATCGGGGCGCCTTGCGGGATGATCGGAGCGTCGAATTTTTTTGAACTGTCTGTTGCAGTCGCCATCGCACTCTTTGGCGCGCAATCGCCGGTGGCACTTGCAACCATAGTAGGCGTACTAACAGAAGTACCCGTAATGCTCTTCCTCGTGAGAATTGCAAACCGTACAAAAGGCTGGTATTCCGCATGAAGCAGGTAGAGATCGATTTTTTATACTTGGACCTGAGTACTTGCACGAGGTGCTTGGCGACGGACGACGCATTGGATGAAGCGCTGTCTGCACTTTCCGATGTGCTTTGCCTGCTCGATTATGAGCTCCGAGTGAACAAACTGGAAATGACGACCAGAGCGTTGGCAGAAGAATACCGGTTTGAAAGCAGCCCCACCATTCGCGTCAACGGTGTCGACATTTGCCATGATGTCGTGGAAAATGAATGCGAAGATTGCGGGGATCTTTGCGGCGAAACGGTCGATTGCCGGGTGTTTATTTTCGAAGGCGTCCATTACGAAAAGCCTCCGGCCAAGATGATCGCGGACGGGATCCTCCGCATTCTCTTTGGAGAAAGCGAACCGAAAGTACAAGCGTATGCGCTGCCGAAGAATTTAGCGGATTTCTACAAGAGCAAGGCTGTGCAAAATGCAAAGAAGAAATTACATTTCGGACTGAAGATAAAGAAACAAGGAGGAGACCGATGAAAAGAGTCGCATTTGTATGTGTGCACAATTCCTGTCGATCGCAAATTGCGGAAGCATTGTGTAAGCACTACGCAAAAGGAAAACTCGAATGCTATTCAGGCGGTACGGAAACAAAGCCGCAGATCAACCAGGACGCGGTCCGTCTCATGAAGGAGATCTACGGCATCGATATGGAAGAGACGCAATACTCGAAGCTCGTCACAGACCTGCCCGAAGTCGACATCGTCGTCACGATGGGCTGCAATGTGATCTGCCCGTTTGTTCCCAACGAACACCAAGAAGACTGGGGGCTGGACGACCCCAGCGGCAAGAGTGACGAGGAATTTAGAAGGATCATCGCAAGTATCGATACCAAAGTACAACAACTCCGCGACACCCATTCGTAGGGTGCCACCTTGTGTGGAACCGCGCCTTCGCATCGTAACCGAAGCCATTGAATTCGATGAAAGAAACGGGAATTTTGCTTGACAATCGCCTCATTTCCATGATATGCTTTCAAAGGTGCCCCGAAATGGATAGTGAACCTATCCATTTTTTAGTACCAAACTGTTCAGGAGGTGCTTCATGAGAGATCGTATTACTCTGGCTTGTACTGAATGCAAAAACCGTAACTATACTTCCAACAAGAACAAGAAGGTCACGACTGCGCGTGTGGAGTTAAACAAGTATTGCAAATTCTGCAAGAAACACACACTACACAGAGAGACCCGTTAGGGAGGAAGAATGGTAACGCAAACAAGTACACCGGACAACAAAACCAAAGCAAGGAAGGCATCCGGATTTTTTAAAGGTGTCCGTTCCGAGTTCAAGAAGATCGTTTGGCCGACGAAGAAATTACTGGTTCAATACACGATAGTGGTCATTATTATGTCCATCTTGCTATCCCTGATCGTGTATGGGCTGGACAGCCTATTTCTCAATCTGATCCAACTGATCGTAGGATAGGAGGCGAGAGGGACTATAGCGTCCTGTCACTATGATGGAAGACCAAGCGCAAGCGAGAATCGAACGGGAACAGGAAGCGAAGTGGTATATAGTCCACACGTATTCCGGCCACGAGAACAAGGTTAAGCGCAATATCGAAAACATGGTCGAAAACCGCGGCTTCAAAGACGATATCTTTGAGGTAATGGTGCCGACCGAAGAATACTACGACACGAAAAACGGCACAAAACAAGTCAAGGAAAGAAAGATGTTTCCAGGCTATGTGCTCATCAAGATGATCATCAACGACGTGACCTGGTATCTCGTACGAAATACGAGAGGGGTGACGGGTTTTGTGGGTCCGGGTTCCAAACCGGTGCCGCTGACCGACCGCGAGACACAAAGGCTCGGCGTTCGCGTACACAAAGCCCAAGATTCGCTGGATTTGAATCCGGGCGATTCCGTGAAGGTGATCAGCGGTCCATTTATGGACTTCGTGGCAAAGGTCGAGTCGATCAGCGACGATCGCAAGAAGATCAAAGCGTATGTGTTCATTTTCGGCGCAGAGACACTGACAGAATTGGATGTCGACGACATCGAAAAAGTCTAAATAGCGTTGTGAATAGATGTGGGAGGGTAGCGCCCGTTTACCACAACCTTTTGAAAAGGAGTTTAGCAAATGGCAAAAAAAGTGCAGGCAATTGTAAAACTGCAAATTCCGGCAGGAAAGGCCACACCGGCTCCGCCTGTTGGTACCGCACTCGGACCGCATGGTGTCAACATCATGCAGTTTACGAAGGAATTTAACGCGAAAACACAAGAGCAAATGGGTCTGATCATTCCGGTTGTTTTAACCGTATACCAAGATCGCTCGTATTCGTTTATCACCAAGACCCCGCCGGCAGCCGTCTTAATCAAAAAAGTGCTGGGAATCCAATCGGGATCCAAAGAGCCGAATAAGACGAAAGTCGCAAAACTTACCAAAGCACAGGTAAGAGAGATCGCTGAAACGAAAATGCCAGACTTAAATGCAGCCGACGTAGAGGCTGCCATGCGCATGGTCCAAGGGACCGCTCGCAGCATGGGCGTTACTGTAGAAGAGTAACTGTGGGAGGATTTCCGCTTGCACCACAAGGAGGACACTAATGGCAAAACATGGTAAAAAATATAATGAAGCGGTAGCTTCGTACGATCGCCAAGAGACTTATGACTTAGAGAAGGCTCTTGAACTCGTACTGGCAAACGCAAAAGCGAAGTTCGACGAAACGATCGAACTCTCCGCAAGACTCGGCGTAGACCCGCGTCATGCGGATCAGCAAGTAAGAGGCACGGTTGTGCTTCCGCACGGAACCGGACGTACATTGCGCGTTCTCGTGTTCGCAAAAGGCGACAAGATGAAAGAAGCTGAAGAAGCCGGCGCGGATTACGTTGGCGGCGAAGATCTTGCTGAAAAGATCCAAAAAGAAAACTGGTTTGAATTTGACGTAGCGGTTGCAACCCCGGACATGATGGGTGTAGTCGGTCGTATCGGAAGAATCTTGGGACCGAAAGGCCTCATGCCGAACCCGAAAACCGGCACCGTCACGATGGATGTCGCCAATGCGGTATCGGAAATCAAAGCCGGTAAAGTGGAGTATCGCGTAGACAAGGCGAGCAATGTAGCGGTTCCTTTCGGAAAAGTTTCATTCGGCCCGGAAAAACTCAGCGAAAACTTCCAAGCACTGATGTCCGCAATCGTAAAGGCAAAGCCTGCAGCGGCAAAAGGAAAGTATCTCAAGTCGGTCACCGTGAGCTCGACGATGGGGCCGGGAGTTAAGCTCAACGCACAGCGTATTATGGACAACGCGTAAGCTTGACACCAGCGCAAATTTTGATATACTGAACAAGTTAATACAATAATCGGCTACCGAAGACCGCAGGGATCCTATTGGATATAAAAATCCTGCAGAGGTGGAAAGAGATCTGCACTATAGATAGGTCTATCCAGCTCTGGATAGACCTCTTTTTTTCATCGTAGCCAAACGGAGGTGAAAAAGTGAAAGACGAAGTCCTAAAAGCGAAACAGGATGTAGTGCAAGAGATTGTGGAAAAACTCAATCGTGCACAAGCGATGGTTCTCGTAGATTACCGCGGACTCAATGTAGAACAAGTCACGGATCTCAGAAACCAGTATCGTCAAGAACAAATTGACTACAAAGTTTACAAGAACACCATGATGCGATTCGCATTGAAAGAAGCGGGCATCGACGGAATGGACGAGTATCTGACAGGCCCGAATGCCGTAGCATTCAGCTTCGAAGATCCCGTAGCCGCAGCAAAAGTCAGCCAAAAGTACGCAAAAGGAAACGACAAGCTCGTAATCAAAGCAGGTGTGGTCGACGGCAAAGTCATCGACAAGACCGGCGTAGAAGCGCTCGCGAAACTGCCGCCGAAAGAAGTTTTGGTTGCACAAGTGTTGGGAACGCTCAACGCGCCGATTACAGGCCTTGCGACCGCGCTTCAAGGTACGTATGGCGGACTCGTACGTTGCCTGGATCAGGTACGTGCACAACAGGAACAATAATTCACCTCAGACTTTAGACATTATGTTATACGGTATCGCTTCAAGGAGAGGCCGGTATACCGCTTGAGGCCATATCCTGGCCGCAATCACTTCTTAACCAAGCGTAAAAGCATTCGCTTGGAGAAGCTTTGCATGAGTCTTGCATTGCATTTTGAAAAGCATCAAAATGCGCAAGGCTTGCAAGCGGTCCGTGAGCGTGCCGAAAGGGGTATACCGGACTCGACACAACTGACTTTGTCTAGGTTCTGATCAAATTAATAATTTCTTAGGAGGAAATACACAATGGCATCTGAAAAAGTAACCCAATTGATTGAAGAAGTAAAAGCAATGACCGTACTCGAGCTTTCCGAGCTCGTAAAAGCACTCGAAGAAGAATTCGGCGTAAGCGCAGCAGCTCCGGCAGCGGTTATGGCAGCACCTGCAGCAGGAGCAGACGCAGCAGCACCTGCAGCGGAAGAAAAAACCGACTTCGACGTAATCCTTGCAAATGTAGGACAAGAGAAGATCAAAGTAATCAAAGTGGTAAAAGATATCACCGGACTTGGCCTGAAAGAAGCGAAAGAAGTTGTAGATAACGCACCGAAGGCAGTAAAAGAAGGCGCAACGAAAGAAGAAGCCGAAGAAATCAAAACTAAATTGGAAGAAGTCGGCGCTACCGTCGAGTTAAAGTAAGAAAGCGCATTGAAGAACTGTCGACTGAAAAGCATGACAGTTCTTTTCTTTTTAGAGGAGTAAAGTGGCGGACAGGCTCGCCTGCCCCTCATCCGAAAGGAGAATACAAATGAAGAGAAAGATACTCGGCATTTTGCTGATTTGTCTCTTGGCTGTGACGCTTGCCTCCTGTAAAAAGGACGAAGCTGAAAAGACCGATAAACCAAATGATACGGTGAAAACGGAAGCGCTCGGCAATTCGGAAAAAACCGAGACGCCCGTAACGGACGACGAACAAAGAAAACTGCAAGAAGAACGAGACCAACTGGAAGCGGAACGCAAGGAAAAATACGGCGAGTTTTACGTACCCCTTCCCGCTCTTGGGCAAGAGCAAACCCCCAAAAAAGTAGCCGCGAAGGGGATCTTCGTGACCACGAGCGCTGCGGGACAGTCGTTCTCGGAAGAAAATATCGACGCTTACGCTGCCTATGTGGAAAACGGCGGTTCCGAACCCGACGTCAATACGATCGAAGAACTCTTGGGGATCGTAAAGGGAACCGAACTCAATACGATCGTCGTCGACGTGAAGACGGACGAAGGGTATGTCACCTACGACTCCGACATCGAAATCGTGAAAACAGTCGACTCGACCGTTCCAGCAACCGACGAGAAATTCAAAACGCTTGCCGACTACTGTGAAGCAAACGACATCTACCTGATCGCTCGTATCGTGACCTTTAAGGACCATTACTTCGCAGAAAGCCAGCCAGACCACGCCATTCAGCTGGAAGCGGGCGGCGTGTACCGCGACGATGCAGGTGATTCCTGGGTGAATCCGTTTGACACTTATGTGTGGAATTATGTGACCGCCATTGCGAAAGAAGCAGCCCTCGTCGGGTTCGACGAGATCCAGTTCGACTATGTGCGTTTCCCGGACGGCGCTGCGAGATATAATCCCATCACTCACTTCCCGGGAAGAGAAGGTCGAGACAAGGACGAAGCCATCGCAGACTTCCTCTCATTCGCACGCGAAGAGTTGAAGCCATATGGCGTCGGGATCTCTGCCGATGTATTCGGGATCATCACCCACACTTGGGACGACGAACCTGAAGATATCGGGCAAACCTGGATCATGATCACTGATAAAGTCGACGCGATCAGCCCGATGATCTATCCGAGCCACTATTCGACCGGATGGTACGGATACGATTATCCTGACCAACACCCTTACGGAGTCTTGTATCAATCCATGCAAGAGGCGATCGAAAGAAACGCTGCGGTCAAGAACCCCGCGGCGATCCGCCCGTGGATACAAGCTTTTACTGCACCTTGGGTTGACGGCTATATGGATTACGGCCCCCAAGCGATATCGGACCAGATCGTAGCCTGCCGAGAGCTCGGAATCGAAGAATATCTGCTGTGGGCGGTCAATAACAGCTTCGACCCGAATATCTTCTCGTATGAAGACCGCATCGCACAAGAACCGCGCACGGCGGATCAGGATCTGCTCGACCAGACCCCGGCGGAAGCTGTGGAACGCTATCTGCGCGCGCAAGCGAACGAGCTGCGGATCCCGATATTCCTTTTAACCCCGCTCCAATACCGAGACGCCGACTACGACACCTTTGCGAAAGTATTCGATGAGACGGACCTGGAACTCGAAAGCTACACCGTAGGGGAAGCCGTCAAAACGGATCAAGGCTACAACGTTTCGGTCGACGCGGTCTACAAGAGCCAAAAAGGCGTGGCGACCCTTACGGGGCAAGCTTTCCAAGTCATCGAAGAAGGCGGCGTATACAAAGTGATCGTGCCCGAGCTTACATTCGAGGAGCCGAAAACGGAAGCGCCTGCAACGGAAGAAGTCGCGGATACAGAAGAACCTGATACAGAAGAAGAGGAATAACAAAATGGCTGGATCGAGAGTGCTCGATTCAGCCATTTTCGAAAGTAAAGAAAGAAGGAATCCCTATGAATGAACAACAAACCGTAAAAGAGCCCGGCTTGCGCTTTACGGCAAAAGAAATCACGCGGATCAGCCTCTTCGCCGTGCTTACCGCGGCATTGGCACAAGTTTCGATCCCACTGCCGTTTACGCCGATCCCACTGACCCTAGGGTTGGTCGCCGTGTATATGTCCGGGATGCTACTCGAGCCGAAGCACGCGTTGTTTTCACAAATTTGTTATCTCGCGCTCGGTGCGATCGGTATCCCCGTGTTTTCGAACTTTCGAGGCGGCATCGGCGCGCTATTTGGCGTAACCGGCGGGTATCTCCTCGTGTACCCCGCGATGGCATGGCTCATCGCAACGGCACTGCACGGGGACAAAGAAAAAGTGCACTACGGAAAAGCGATCCTTGCCATGCTCATCGCGCAATTTTTGCTCTACACAGGAGGAACCCTATGGCTCAGCCTGATGACGGGAACGGGGTTTATGGCGTCCTTGACGATGGCGGTCTTCCCGTTCATCCCGATTGACCTCGCGAAGATGGCATTTTGCGTCGCAGTCATCCTGCCTCTTAGAAAGAGAATTATGGCATAAAACAAACCCCGGCACTTGCACAGGAAAGTTTCCTGCGTACGCCGGGGGTTTCATTATCCTCGAAAGCGCGCGATTAATTTTTCCCACCAGGACGCCTGCGCCTTTTCGGTGATCACTTCAAGTTTCGCTTCCTGTGCGACCTCTTGGGCCATAAGCTCGATCGCTTCTCTTTCGTGCTTGGCCTTAGAAAGCTCATACGCTTGGCTGTTGAACGGCTCATCCAACGAGGCAATGCTTAAGTATGTGCCGTCCGGTTGCATTTCGCGCGCCTTCTGATTATCGTTAAATTGCGCTTCCATGATCTCGAAGATCTTTCTCTTGCACGCAAGGTCATAGATCGGCGATGCGATCTCGACTCGCTTTTCCGTATTCCTCGTCATGAAGTCGGCAGAGGAGATATAGACTTTGGCATCGTCACCTGAGCCGAACGCATACACTCTGGCATGCTCCAAGAAGCGTCCGACAATGCTGCGAATATGAATATTCTCCGTCTTGCCTAAAACGCCCGGTAACAGGCAGCAGATGCCTCGTATGACCATCCGGATCTGCACACCTGCCTGCGAAGCCTCCGAGAGCTTGTCGATCAAAATGCGGTCGGTCAAGGAATTTAACTTAAGCATCAGGCTCGCCGGTTCGCCCGCTTTTGCCAAGTGAATCTGCTCGTCGATCAGGTCGATCACGTGCTCCTTCAAAGTAAAAGGAGAAGCGATCAAGTGCTCATAGCGGCCATCCAATGTGCCGATCAGCATATCTTTAAAGAATTCGCTGGCGTCCTGTCCGATGCGCTGGTCCGCCGTCATCAGACTCAGGTCGGTATACAGTTTTGACGTGGATTCGTTGTAGTTACCAGTCCCCACTTGCGTAATATAACGCAGCTTATTGTCGAAGATCGAAGTGATCAGGCAAAGCTTGGAATGCGCTTTGTAATCGTCGAAGCCGTAAAAGACTTTCGCCCCCGCTTCCATCAGCGTCTCCGACCAGTTGATATTGTTCTCTTCGTCGAAACGCGCGCGAAGCTCCATCAAAGCGATGACGTCTTTTCCGTTTCCCGCAGCCTTCGTCAAGTACTCGATCAGCTTCGAGTTTCTCGCCAATCGATACACCGTGATATGAATCGAGATCACATGCGGATCCTCTGAAGCTTCTTTGATCAGCTGCAAAAAGAGGTCGATGTCCTCGTACGGATAGTAGAGCAGCACATCCTTGCGGTTCACAAGATCCGTAACGCTCTCGTGCGGCTTTCTCGGAACAATCGTAAGCGGTTTATGGGATTGGTACAAGTGCGTGCGCCCCAAGTGCTTTTGGAGCTTGGACTCAAGCCCAAATACATAGCTCATATCGATCGGGGAATCCAGCATAAAAGCGTTTTTATTGGAAAGACCCATCTGTTCGAGAAAGAATTGCAGCGTGTGCTTGCTGATCGTCGAATTGGTTTCGAGACGAACGGGAGAGAGCCGCGCGCGTTTTTTCAGGATTTTTTTCATATGCATCCGATAATCGAAGTCCTCGTCCAGAAGACCTTCGTCCGTGTTGATATCGGCATTTCTCGTCACCGCGATGATCGACTTGTCGAGCACTTGGAACTGGTCAAAGATCTCTTCCATATAGAGGAGCAGCAGATTTTCCATCAGAATAAAGCGCGTATTGGAATTGTCCGTAAAATATACGCGCGGCAAGTGCTTGGGAACCGGCACGATGCCGAAGATGGTATTGGACCCTTTTTGCAGGCGAACCGCGATATGCTGACTTAAGTTTTCCAAATGCGGGAACGGATGATGACTTCCGATGATCTGCGGGCTTAATACAGGCAGAACATAGGCGCGAAAGTAGTGGTCGAGCTCCTTCTTTTCGGAGCCTGTGAGCTCAGCCGGTTTTAAATTGGAGAAGGCATTTTCACGGAGTAAATATTCCACCGTGCGGTAGATCTGGTCTTTCCTCTCCATTAGGCGCCGCGTTTCCCGATAAATTCTCTCAAGCTGCTCCGAAGGCGACAACCCGCTTTTACTGTCAATGACATTGTTTTGCACTAACGAAATATCCGTCAACGACCCCACGCGGATCATATAAAATTCGTCCAGATTGGACACAAAAATTGAAATGAATTTTAGCCGCTCAAATAGTGGCACGCTCTCGTCGAGCGCTTCTTCCAAAACTCTTTCATTAAAGCGCAGCCAACTGAGCTCCCGGTTTTGCGTATAGCTGTAGTCTTTACCCGAGTTTGTAACCATCCTGTAAAATTCCTTCCTCCACTAAATGACTTACCATATATCCCTCTCGCACGCCGTTTTTTCCGACACGGATTTCCTCCGCGGAAAAGCGATCGCAAAGCGTCTGGATGATCAGCATGCCGGGAGTGAGCGTATGGATCCGCTCCGGGACGATCTGCAACAACGTTCGAAGCGCGTATTTGTCGTCATTACAAAGTGCTCGAATTAGCGTACGCAAAGCCTGGTACGGGATCACGCGATGATTGGGTAGCCCCAAATACTCTTGGCATACATTCCCGCAAGCACGTGCGGTTCCTCCGATTCCGTAGATGACGGGATAGTGGCGATCTTTTGAGATGCCCGCCGCATCCAAATAGCTATGCACCGCAGCCTTAATCTTCGCGGTTTCCTTTTTCGTCGGAGTCAGCCCCTTCATCAGCGTGGTAAAGACGTTTAGGCTGCCCAAGGGAATGCTTTCCGCGCGCTGCACTTCGCCATCCAAGATGTGGATCACTTCGGTACTCCCGCCACCGATATCAAACAATACACCCGAGTCCACTTTATTACCTAAAACCAAACCCTGATACCCGTAGATCGCCTCAAGTCTTCCCGGGACCAGGTCGATCGAAACGCCGGTCGTTTGATTGATCGCATCAACTGCGGCCTGTGCATTTGAGATATTGCGCAGAGAAGCCGTCGCAAAAGGCAAGAATTTTTCCGCGCCGAGGAGTTCTGCGATCTTTCGATAAGAAGAAAGAATCTTAGACGCTTTTTGAATGCCCTTGGGAGTCAAATTTCCGTCCGTAATATAGGACGAGAGCCCGGCAACCGTCTTTTTGCTGAACATTTGAGAGATTACATTATCTTGAATATCGTACACATTCATGCGGATCGTATTCGACCCGATATCGACTATAGCGTAGCGCATGAAAACCTCCTTGCTAATCTTAACAGTATTATACATGAAATAAAATGAAGTTTGCGTAAAGTCTGCACGTATGCGCGCTCGACAAATCGACGAGGTTTTCATATGATGAGAGCAGAAAGAGAGGAAGAAATGAAATCGAAAATGAAAAGCAGAGGAGTCAAAATCCTATCTCTAATCTTCCTGTTGTTGGCATTCATTCTAACCGCATGCAGTACGGAACCCGTCACAATCTCACCCGAAACGGAGATCGCCCCGGTAACGGAAGTCGGGGAACATGTGATCGAAGAAGACGGCGCCTACTACACGGATGTAGACGTAGCCGCCTACCTACGCGCGTATGGACATTTACCTGAAAATTACATCACGAAAGAAGAAGCGAGAAAGATAGGGTGGATTGCGGAAAAAGGAAATCTGTGGGAAGTGACGGACCGCATGGTCATCGGTGGAGATCGATTCGGAAACCGAGAAGGGCAATTGCCCACGAAAAAGAACCGGAAGTACTATGAGGCGGACGTGAATTATGAAGGCGGACACCGCGGCGCAGAGCGAATCGTATACTCGAACGACGGACTCATCTTCTACACGAAAGACCACTACGACACATTCGAAGACCGAACCCATGAGGAGACCCCATGAGAAAAGTATTCATCCAGGTACAAAAACTAAACGCAAAAGAAAGCGCGCACCGCTATCTGCAAAAGAGACTCAAGCTCCCCGAATACTACGGGCACAATCTGGACGCGCTGTACGACGTACTTACAAGCATCGGAGAAGAGACGACGCTATACTTGATGCAAGAAATAGTGGAGAAAGGCAGCTACGCGGAGAAAGTGGTCGAAACCATGCGAGAAGCAGCGAGAGAAAATGCAAGGCTGGCAGTAAAGCGATTGTCGTAAGTCTAAAGGAGTGAAGGAGAAGGGGGAAGCAGACGAAGTCTGCAGGGGATGGACCTGATGCAAGCAGAGTTTCATATAGGAAAAATCCTTGAAAGGCGAACAACCGCATAAGAATCTTTCAAAACCCAAAGCGCTACCATCATCTCAATCCATCCTCAGTCACGCTACGCGTGACTGCTCCTTCTCCCTGCGTGTTCTCCGCTTCGCGAAGCGAGGAGCCTAAAACGACCGCAGCCTACGGCGCGGAAATTGCACCCCGCTGCAAATCCCTCTCTACACCAACTCTTCAAACTCCTTCACGGCATCGGCAAATATCTCGAACCCTTCCTTCAGTACCTCTGGGTCGGTTAGGTCTACGCCGGCGGCTTTCAGCTGCTCGAGCGGGAAGTGCTTGCAGCCGTCCTTCAAAAACTCGAGGTACAGTTCTTTTGCACCGGGCACGCCTTCGATTACGCGCTTTGAAAGCAGCGCCGATGAGATAAACCCTGTCGCATATTTGTACACATAAAACGCGCGATAAAAATGCGGGATCCGGAGATACTCAAGCGCAATCTCGGGGTCTGATACGACCGAATCGCCGAAGTACTTTTCGTTCAGCGACAAATACAGCGAGGACAACGCATCTGCCGTAAGCGACTCGCCGGCTTCCACTCGCCTGTGTGTTTCGAGTTCGAACTCGGCAAACATCGTCTGGCGAAACACCGTCGATTTATAACTGTTGAGCAAGTGATTGAGTAGCGGCAGCTTCTCCTCTTTCGTTTCGGCTTTTTCCATCAGATAGTGAAGAAGAAGCAGTTCGTTGAAGGTGGAAGCGACTTCCGCTGCGAAGATCGTGTAGCCGTGCTCTTCGTAACTATTATTTTTTCGAGACAAATAACTGTGCGCCGAGTGACCCATCTCATGGGCAAGCGTAAATACGGAATCGAGATTCTCCATGTAGTTCAGCAGAATATAGGGGTCTGTCACATAGCTGCCTCCTGAGTACGCGCCTGACTGCTTGCCGTCTTTCGGATACACGTCGATCCAGCGATTGCCGTAGGCTTCTTGTACGATTTGCACATAGTCCTCACCCAAGATTTCCACTGCATCCAATAGCCATTGTTGCCCGGTCTCGTAGGGGATGGGGTCGGTCTCCTTCGTCTCATACGGAAGATATACATCGTACATGTGTAAAGGCACAAGATCCTGTGCGGCGCCTTTTGCTCGGTAGTATTCGTGCAGAGAAGGAAGTGCCGCGTGCACCGCCTCGATCAGCGCGTCGTACACCTTTACGTCGACATCGTCTTCGAAAAGCGACGCGTGCCGAGCGCTCTCAAACTTTCGCAACTGAGAAATGCGCACATCGTTCAGAGTGCTTCCGTATAAAGTGGAGGAGAGCGTATTTTTTAGGCCATCGTATACGCCATAGTATTTGTAGAATGCATCTTTTCTCTTTTCACGGTCGGGAGACTCCAACAAGCTGATATAGCTGGCTTGCGTAAGAGCGGTACCGTCTTCAAGCGGCGGGAAGGTCATATCCGCGTACGACAGCATATAGAATGCATTTTGAAACAGTGAACCCGACTCTTGCACAGATGAGAGGATCTCTTCCTCGGAAGCGCTCAGAGTATGCGCCGCATAACGACGGATTCGCTCGATCGGCAGGCGATACGGAGCAAAGCGCTCTTCCTTTAGCTTCTGTTGCAGCACCTCTTCGGGTATTTGCAAAATGAACGGGCGAATAAACGCGGTCTGCGCAGAAACCTTCGCGACCAATGCTTCCGCCTCGAGCGCCATAGCCTGGTTGTCAGGGTCCTTGCTAGCGGTGTCTCTTTTCATGAAAGTATAGGTCGCGTAGGTCTCCAAAGCCAGTGTGAGAGAGGAGCTCGCCTCTAAAATTTCATAGAGCGTATCGATCGAACCCGGCGCCATTTGCGCAAGGATCGAGAGTTGGTCTTCGATCTCAGCCTTCTTTTCGGCACGGACGGTATCGTCCGCAAAGATCTTTTCTAAATTCCAATCGGTGTGTGTCATTGTCTGTCCCTTTCTTCTAAGTCGTAGATGGCGCTCTTTTTTGGTATAATAAGAAAAGCGCCAATACAATCGTATAAAGGAGTATACCCATGCTAAAACAATTTAGAACGAAGAGTCTCGTTACCTTACTGCTGATCTTAGCACTCGCGATAACCGGTTGCTCGGATAAAGCAAAAACCGAGGCTGCTACCGATGCCGTAACAGACGCCGCCGTAACCGAAGCGACGACCCAAACAACCACCGAAGCCGCCAACACGGAAGCGCCGGCCAAAGTGGAGATCGAAAAAGGGGTGGTAGACATTGCCGCTCTCAAGGCAGAAGGCAAGCCCATCATGCTACAGTTCAGCCAAGATGGATGCCCACCCTGCGAGCAAATGCTACCTTATGTAAAGAGTCTGCAAGACGAATTTAAAGATTCCGTCATCGTGCGCTATGTCGATGCGAGAGAGAACACACCGCTTCTGATCGAATATCCTGTGCAGTTTACCCCGACTCAAATTTTCATCGATGCAGAAGGAAATTTCTTCCAACCGACAGAAGCCATGGGCTTTGAAACCGGTACAAAACAAGATGGAACAGAAGTTCCGCTACACGTCGGGCTCCTTACCGAAGATCAGCTTCGAACGATTTTAAACGAACTTAAAGGCGAGTAGCCAAACGAAGAAAAACACGCGAGAGTTTCTCCTCGCGTGTTTTTTTATGAAATTACAATCCATTTTCGTGCTCAGTTTACTTATTTGAAAACGGTACCGCGACGACTTGGTCGCAATACCGACCGATCCGGTATGTAAAAAGATTCGAAAATTGTATCAAACGCACAAGAACTCATTTCGTCATCCACTTGCCTCGGCCATCGAAATGGCATATAGTATTACATATCTGGTAGGGAACATCCTAACAGACACAATATATAGTATACACTATGATAAAAAGTTCACCTCGGAGGGTTTGTATGAAAGTTGAAAAACGAAACGGCGTTTTCGTCGATTTCGAAGCGGAGAAGATACAAGTAGCGATCGAGAAGGCCATGCAGGAAGTAGAAGGCGGCCTCGACAAAGAGCTAGCAAAACAGATCGCAAATGAAGCCATGGAGCGGTTTTCAGACCGAGATACCGTATCAATAGAAGAAATTCAGGATTTCGTCGAAGTACAGCTGATGCGCTACACCCCGGAAGTGGCGAAGCGCTATATCTTGTATCGCGTAGAGCGAGCGAAGCTTCGCGAGCATGGTTGGGATATGACCGACCTGCAAAGAGATATCTACGAAAAAAAGTATAAGTACGACAGCGAATCCTTTGATGCTTTCCTCACGAGAGTCAGCGGAGGCAACGAATATATCAAAAAAGCGGTACGCGATAAACGCTTTATGCCTGCGGGTAGAATATTGGCAGGGCGCGGCCTCGATAAAATCGGAAGAAAAATTACTCTGTCTAACTGCTATGTCATGCCGCAAGTGCAGGACAGTATCGAAGACATCTTCGATACGGCAAAATACCTCGCGAGAACCTACTCGTTTGGAGGCGGTTGCGGACTCACGCTCTCGAAACTTCGCCCAAAAGGAGCGCGCGTCAATAACGCTGCCGCCACCACAACCGGTGCGGTTTCTTTTATGGACCTCTTCTCACTCGTAACGGGACTCATCGGGATGCGCGGCCGACGCGGTGCGCTCATGCTGAACCTAGACGTTGGGCATCCTGACATCGAAGAGTTTATCAATGTAAAAAATGACCTCACCAAGGTCACATACGCGAATATCTCCGTCAATATTACGGATCAGTTTATGGAAGCCGTAAAGAATGACGAAATGTTCGAGCTGTATTTTAAAGTGGAATCTTCAGGCGAAGAGATCCGAAAGCAAGTCAAAGCGAAAGAGCTCTTCCGACAGCTCGCAAAGAACAATTGGCGTATGGCGGAACCCGGAATCCTCTATCAGGATCGGATCAACTCTTGGCACCTGATGAGCGAAGACAAAAGCTTCGAGTACGCGGGGGTAAACCCCTGTGCGGAAGAGCCCTTGCCCGCATTTGGCAGCTGCAACCTGAGCTCGATCAATCTGAGCGAGTATGTACTCCGCCCCTTTACGGAAAACGCTGAAGTAGACTGGGAAAGACTGAGAAGAGGCGTGCGAGAAGGGGTCGTCTACCTGAATGAGATCCTCGACGAAAACATGAATCTGCACCCGCTGGAGCAACAAAGGGAAATGTCCGCCAAGCTTCGCCAAATCGGGCTCGGACTGATGGGGGCCGCCGATATGTTCATCAAGCTCGGCATTCGCTACGGGTCGGACGAGTCCATCGCCTTGATCCACCAGGTCGGCGATGTGCTGATCAACGAAGCCTTACAAGAATCCGCCAGACTCGCGGAAGTAGACGGGCCGTTCCCGGACTACCACGCAGAAGCCGTACTCGCGTCTCCCTTCCTAAAGGCAAACGCATCGGAAGAGACGATCGAAATGATCAAGAAGCACGGCCTGCGAAACAGCCAGCTGCTCACCATCGCGCCGACCGGAAGTATCTCCACCCTGATCGGCTGCTCAAACGGCCTAGAGCCGCTGTTTCAGATCGCCTATACGAGAAAATCCGAATCCCTTCACCTGCAAGACACCTACTATAAAGTGTTTACGCCCATCGTGAAGGAATATATGAATATCAATAAGATCGACGAAGAAGCCGACTTACCCGACTTCATCGTCACCACATCCACATTGGATTATCAGGACCGCATCCGCGTTCAAGCCGCTTGGCAAGAGCACATCGACGCAAGCATCTCCTCCACCGTCAATGTACCGAACGAATTTACGATCAGCCAAGTAGAAGATCTCTACACATATGCCTGGGAACAAGGGCTAAAGGGGATCACTATCTATCGAGACGGCTGTGAACGCAGCGGAATCCTGATCACTGACAAAAAAGTAGATAGAGTCAGCCGCATTGAGCAGCTACAAGAAGAGATCACCGAACTCGCGCAAGAAGAGCTTGGAGAAAACCCCCACGTGTGCCCCATGTGCGGTGGAACGATGCAACACTCCGGCGGCTGCGCCGAATGCCAAGACTGCGGCTTCAGCCCCTGCTCGATTTAAGTAGTTGAGGTGGAACTAAAACAGGCGCGGTGAAAGCCTCCCTGAATTTTCTTCTCCCCATACCGCCCCAAGCCCGCCAAACTTCGTTTTGTGCGGGCTTGCTCTTTTTTTCTTCTTTTATGCTATAATCCCTATAGCAAGCTAATCTCCACTCAATTTCTCACATACTCTTACAATCCCCAGCGATTCCCGACCGACTCTTCGGTAAAAACTATCATTCTACACAATCCACTGACGGAGGACACATGACGCACACCTGCACCACCTTAATTGTAAAATTGTATCTTATAAAGGAAACATTCTCATGACCGATAACCCAAACTTAAATGAACTCACTGTAGCGCGCTTGCGCGAACTTGCGAAAGAACTCAAGATTCGCTCGGTTAGTGCGCTTAAAAAATCTGAATTGATCGAGAAAATCACGGCAGCACAAAAGTCGAGTGAACCAATCGCGCAAGAGACTCCAAAGCCTGTCGTAAAAAGAAAATACGTCAGAAAAATCGCTCCTGTGCCGGTTGCGGAAGAAGAGCCGAAGAACGAACCCGCCTCTCAGCTGAACATATCCCAAGAACAACCGGAAACGCAAACCGGCAACAATAGAGCGCAGACCGCTCCCTCAAAAGACACCGATCGAAAAATCGACGTACACGGCGTTCTCGACCTGCACCCCGATGGCTACGGCTTTTTGCGAAGCGAGCACTACTATTCCGGCGAAAACGACACTTATGTACGGCCGCAGCAAGTCCGGCGCTTTCGCTTGCGCACCGGAGATTATATCGAGGGAATCACCAGAGAAAAGTCCACCGAAAAGTTCAATGCGCTCATCTATGTCAAAACGGTAAACGGCGACACCCCCGACAAACTCTGGGGACGTCGCGACTTTGACGACTTTACCCCCATCTATCCCGACAAGCGCATCGCGCTCGAACACGACCCGGAGATTTTAGCAACGCGACTGGTCGACCTGATCGCGCCGATCGGAAAGGGGCAACGCGGACTGATCGTCTCGCCGCCAAAAGCCGGAAAGACGACCATGCTCAAGCAAATCGCCAATGCCATTGCGCTCAATCACCCCGAGATTCAGATCATCGTGCTCTTGATCGACGAACGGCCGGAAGAAGTTACCGACATACGTCGCTCTGTACGAGGCGATGTGATCGCCTCTACATTCGACGAGTTGCCCCAAAATCACGTGCGGATCTCCGAGATCGTACTCGAACGCGCGAAGAGACTTGTCGAACACGGGAAAGATGTCGTCATCTTGCTCGACTCCATCACGAGACTCACCCGCGCATACAATCTCGTACAACCGCCCTCCGGGAAGTTGCTCTCCGGCGGGATCGACGCGTCCGCCTTCCACAAACCCAAGCGCTTCTTCGGTGCCGCCCGCAATATCGAACACGGTGGAAGTCTTACGATCTTAGCTACGGCTTTGGTCGACACAGGCTCCCGAATGGACGATGTGATCTACGAGGAATTTAAGGGCACCGGCAATATGGAACTCCACTTAGACCGCCATATCGCCAATCTACGAATATTCCCCGCGATTCACATTTTAAACTCCGGCACTCGCAGAGAAGAGACGCTCCTTACCGCAGGCGAGTTCGATGCCATGGTTAAGATCCGCAGGCTCATGCAACGCGACCAAGACAATCAGCTCCTCGAGAAGATGTATAAGTCCATGCGAAGGACCGACTCCAACGAGCAATTCATTCAATTGATGCTGGAGAGTGCAGGGGTAACCAACGGAGAATGAATCAAAACTTTACGCAGGAGCTCCATAAATTTTCATTGAAATATGGTTGCGATTATGGTATTATGGTATAGTTACGTTAGATATCAAGAGAAATTTTAGTTGAAACGAGGTGATAGACATGAAAAAAGATCTACATCCTGCATTCCAGGAGGCAACAGTCGTCTGCGCCTGCGGAAATACATTCAAAACGCGCTCTTCGCAAGCGGAGCTTAAGGTGGATGTTTGCTCCGAGTGCCATCCTTTCTATACCGGGAAACAGAAATTCGTTGAACGCGGTGGTCGCGTAGAGAAATTTAAGAAGAAATACAATATCGACTAAATCGGTGAGAAGGTTAGAGCAAAATCGTTTGCTTTAACCTTTTTGTATATGGGGAGAAAGTGCATGGGAAAAGAAATGAAAAAGACGTCAATCGGCGGGCAAGCGCTCATCGAAGGCATTTTAATGCGTGGGCCGGACAAGCTATCGATCGTATGTCGTAAAGGCGAAGAAGTCGTGATCGAGAGCAAGCCCCTATCCACTGCCCCTACGGCAAGCTGGAAGAAGCTGCCAATTATTCGAGGGGTAGTGACTCTCGTTGATTCTATGCGCATGGGGATCGACGCGCTGATGTTTAGCGCCGACTTAGTCGAGATCGAAGAACCGGAAGGGCCCAGCTTTTTTGAAAAACACGCGCCTTCTTGGCTAAAGAACTGGTATACGAAACACGAACACAGCATCGAACAATGGGGGAGCATCGCTTTTTCTTTGGTCGCAGCTTTAGGACTGTTCTTCTTTTTACCGACCCTGTTGACTTCCTTCTTTTCCGGATTCATCGAAAGCGCTTTGCTTTTGAACCTGGTCGAAGGAGGCATTCGGATCGGATTGTTTCTGGCTTATGTCATTTTGATTGCGCGTATGCCGGAGATCCGACGCGTATTCGGATATCACGGCGCCGAACACAAGACGATCCACTGTTACGAACACGGCGACGAACTTACCGTGGAAAACGTAAAGAAGTATCCGATCGAGCATCCGCGCTGTGGGACGAGCTTTCTCTTTAATGTCATGCTGATTTCGATACTGGTGCTATCGTTTTTTGGTTGGCCGAACCCCTATGTGCGCATGGCAGTGCGCCTGTTGACGCTGCCTGTGATCGCGGGACTCGCGTACGAAGTCAATCGCATGGTAGGCCGTTCGGACGGGAAACTCGCGGCACTGGTTTCCGCACCCGGTTTGTGGCTACAAGGCACCGCAACGGTTCGAGAACCTGAAGATGATCAGATCGAGATCGCGATCATCGCGCTCAAAGAAGTGTTGCCCGAGGATGAGAACGCAGACCGATGGTAATACAAGATCTGTTAAATTTATGGGATAGGCATGAGACCGTGCGCATTTTGTCCCATTATATGATGACTACGACCGGCTACATCTACGCGCACCAAGACGAGCCGGTCATGCACAAAATTCAGGAGCTTGCCCTTCGCGCGATTTCTCTCCGGAAAGAGGGATACCCGCTCCAGTATATTCTGGGCACATGGGACTTTTACTCGCTCGAATTAAAAGTGCATGAAGGTGTGTTGATACCGAGGCCCGAAACGGAGCTTTTGGTAGAAACGGCGATCGAGATCGCAAAAGCGAACGAATGGAAAGCACCGGTGATCCTAGACGTGGGCTTCGGCTCCGGGGCGATCGCCTTAGCCGTACAAAAGCATATCCCGAGTGCGACCGTGGTAGGCACCGATATTTCCAGATGTGCACTGATCATCGCAGAAGAAAACGCGAGGGATTTGGGTCTCGAGCGGGTGCGCTTTTTAGAAGGAGATCTTTTTTCGGCCGTACAAGGGAAGTGTTTCGACATCATTCTTTCGAACCCGCCGTACCTCACCACGGAAGAAATGGATCATGTGCAAAAGGAACTCACCTTCGAGCCCCCGCTCGCACTTCACGCCGGTTCAAGCGGCATGGATGTATACGAGAGGCTCATTCCCGAAGCCATTCGCCACCTACACCCCGGCGGCTACCTGCTTTTGGAGATTGGAGCGACGCAAGGGGATGAGGTTTCGACCCTACTACACAAATGGGGGTATCGAGACATCGTCGTACAACCGGATTTGAGCGGGCACGACCGCATGGTGCTCGCGAGAAGCGGAGGGCTTTCATAATGCTTTGGGATCTATTTTTTACTTTTTTGAAAATCGGTGCATTCAGCTTTGGGGGCGGCTATGCCATGCTCCCGTTGATCCGCCAAGAAGTGACAATTTCTCACCAATGGCTTACGGAAACGCAATTTGTGGATATGCTCGCGATCTCCGAGATGACCCCTGGCCCTATCGCAGTCAACACGGCGACCTTCGTCGGGCACAGCCAAGCGGGTGTACTGGGCGGCGCAATCGCAACACTTGGCGTGATATTGCCTTCTTTTGTAATCGTATCGCTGATGTTTTTCTTTATTTCCAAGTTTCGAGAAAATAAATTGGTAGACTTATTCTTCCGAGGCCTCAGGGTCGTCGTAATCGGTTTGATCGCGGCGGGCTTTTTGTCGGTCTTGCAAGACACGATTGTAGACGTCCGCGCATTTTTGATCGCGATCTTCATCTTTTGGATCGTCGCCTTCAAGAGGGTCCACCCGGTGCTGGCAATTCTGATCGCGGCTGGGCTTGGACTAATTTTATATGGAGGACTCGATGCTTTGGCAATTATTTAAGACATTCTTTCTAATCGGAGCATTTACGTTCGGTGGTGGAGTCGCGATGATCCCGATTATCGAAGAAGAAGTCGTAACCAAGAAAAAATGGCTCACCCCGGAAGAGTTTTTAGATGTGCTGGCGGTTACCCAAAGTAGCCCCGGTGTATTGGCCGCCAATATGAGCACCTATGTCGGCTATCAGTTAAAGGGCGTAGCGGGAGCGGTGGTAAGCTGTCTCGGAGCGGTTTTGCCTTCGGTGCTGATCATCACTTTGATCGCAACTTTCTTTATGGATTTCAGAGACAATCCAATTGTAGACCTACTCTTCTTAGGCATCCGCCCCGCAGTCGCGGCACTGATCGGGTCGGCCGTGTATAGCATGATGAAAAAGACGAAACGCACTCCTTTACGCATCGGGATCATCGCTCTAACTGCGATCATGGTGGGGATCTTGGGATTTAACCCCATTTGGTTCCTAGTCGGCGGTGGCGTGATATCGGTCGTCTATGATAGAATGAAAGCAAATACGAACGAAAAATAGACGGGATGATCAATTATGTTTGACAAATTATCTTTTATTGAAAACACATTTCAGGAGCTGGAAACTAAGCTGATGGATCCGGATATTATCTCCAATATGGAACTGTACCAGCAAGTTGCCAAGGAGCATTCCGACCTTCAACCCATCGTGGATGTGTACCGAGAATATTCGAATAACAAGAGAATTCTGGATGAGGACAAAGAGATGCTCGCGGAAGTCTCCGACGACGAGATGAGTTCGATGCTAAAGCTTGAGATCCAATCCAGACAAGAAGAGATGGAAGGGCAAGAAGAGAAGCTTCGCGTCCTGCTCTTGCCGAAAGACCCGAACGATCACAAAAACGTAATCGTGGAGATCCGCGCAGGTGCAGGTGGCGACGAAGCCGGGCTTTTTGCGGGTGTTTTGTATCGCATGTTTGTGCGCTATGCGGAACGAAACAACTGGGTTGTCGATGTGATGAGTATGCATGAACAAGGGATCGGCGGCGTAAAAGAAGCGATCTTTATGGTAAAGGGCAAGGGCGCGTATTCCAGACTCAAATACGAGTCGGGCGTGCACCGCGTACAACGCGTACCCGCAACCGAATCCAGCGGGAGGATCCACACCTCCACAGCGACCGTAGCCGTGCTGCCGGAAGCGGAAGATGTCGATATCGAGATCAACCCGCAAGATATTCGCGTGGATGTATTCCGCTCGTCCGGAAACGGCGGGCAATCGGTCAACACGACCGACTCGGCGGTTCGGATCACCTATATTCCGACCGGCATGGTGGTATCGTGTCAAGACGAAAAGTCGCAGCTTAAGAACAAAGAAAAGGCGATGAAAATTCTGAAATCGCGGCTCTACGACGAGCTGCAAGCCGAGCTCAACAAAGAGATCTCGGCGGACAGAAAGTCGCAAGTTGGCACAGGCGACCGTTCCGAGCGGATCCGCACGTACAATTATCCGCAAGGCCGCGTAACCGACCACCGAATCAATCGCACGATCTATCAGATGGAAGCTTTCCTCGACGGCGAGCTCGACGAAATGATCGACGCACTCACGACGAGTGACCAAGCTGAAAAGCTTGCGCAAGTCGGATAGGAGGCGCTGTGAAGCTACTTGGGATCTCCGGAATGGCGTGGTTGATCGCGCAGCTGATCAAGCTGGTAATCGTCGGCGTACAAACGAAGAAGCTCAACTTATATGCGATGTTTGCATCGGGCGGAATGCCCAGTTCCCATACGTCTTTTGTCGTTTCGATGGCGACGCAAGTGGGGTTGGTCAGCGGTTTTAACTCGACCAACTTCGGACTCGCGGCATGCTTTTGCATGATCGTCATGTACGATGCGGCGGGCGTTCGCCACGCGGTGGGCCGACAAGCCCAAATGTTGAACCTGTTGATCGACGAGTACAATGAGGTGCAAGAGGTCGACATCAACAAGGTCAAAGAGATTCTGGGGCACACGCCCATGCAAGTGGTTGCAGGGATCTTTTTGGGTCTATTGGTCGGAATCGTCGGTTACTATAAATTTTATTAGAGGTGTTGTATGTTTGAGCAATTGGCAAAGCGGTTTGTTCAAGGGTATCCAAACACGAAGGATCCGCAGGTACAAAACAGGCTGATCCTTTTTTCTTCGACTTTGGGCATCGTTTTGAACCTGATATTGGTCATCACAAAAATAGCGGTAGGCGTACTCGTCAACTCACTTGCGATTATTTCAGACGGGATCAACAACTTGTCCGACACGATCAGCTCGCTCGTAGCAGCTCTAGGCTCGATCCTAAGCCAGCGCCCTTCCGATAAGGAGCACCCTTTCGGGCACGGACGCTACGAATACGTGGCCTCTTTCGTGATTTCTTTTATCATCATGTATATCGCAATCGAGCTATTTAGAAGAGGCGTCGCACTCGTCATGAACCCGGAGCCCCTCTTTCTCAACACGGCGGCTACTTTGGTGCTGCTGTTTTCGATCGCGGTCAAGATGTGGATGTATCGTTATAATATGAAGATACACAAGTCGATCACCTCCACCATCAACGAGGGCATCGCGAAAGACGCGCAAAATGACGTGCTAGCCACGGCTGGCGTACTCATCAGTTTGATCCTATACATGGCATTTGAAATCAATATCGACGGCATTGCGAGTATCATGATCGCGGGCTTCGTATTCAAAAACGGACTCGAATTGATGCGAGATACTTTGGACAATTTGATCGGGCAAAAACCGGATGAAGAATTGGTAGAGACGATCGACAAATTGATCATGGACGGGAAATACGTAAGAGGCTATCACAAGCTGATCGTCCACGACTATGGTCGCGGCAATCTGTTTGCGAGCGCGCATGTGGAGATACCCGCCAACTTGAGCGTAGAAGAAATCCACGAATCGATCGATTTGATCGAGGCAAAAGTACTGGAAAAGACCCATGTGAATCTGGTGCTTCATATGGACCCGGAGTATGTGTACGAGGAGAACCCGAGTGAAGACGCGGCTCATTAAGGCTGATTCTGACGCGATACAAGAAGCAGCCGATCTCCTAACGAAAGGCGAGCTCGTCGCGTTTCCTACGGAAACCGTGTACGGGCTGGGAGCCAACGGGCTGGATGAGGCGGCCGTAGCCAAGATCTTCCTTGCAAAGGGAAGGCCGCAAGACAATCCACTGATCCTGCACATCGCAAAAAGAGAACAACTCGCGGAACTTGTGGAAGCGATTCCCGAAAAAGCTACACGCCTGATGGATGCATTCTGGCCGGGACCCCTCACTCTGATCTTTCGGGCGAAACCCACAGTAGCGCCCAATGTGACGGCAGGTGGTGGCACCGTAGGCATTCGGATGCCCTCACACCCGGTGGCTCAAGCGCTCTTGGAAGCGTGCGCGCTCCCGATCGCAGCACCATCCGCCAATGTGTCGGGCAGGCCCTCTCCCACGGACGCACACACGGTATTCGAAGACCTCTCGGGCAAAGTGCCGATGATCCTAGACGGAGGCGACACGCAAATCGGGTTGGAGTCGACCGTGCTGGACATAACGGTAGATCCGCCGGTGATCCTCAGACCCGGGTTTGTGACGGCAGAAGACATGGCGCCCGTGGTAGGCTACGTGAAGCTCGATCCGCATTTGGTGGGGGACACCGCGATACCGAAATCACCCGGGCAAAAGTACCGGCATTACGCGCCGCGTGCGAAAGTTTCGCTCTATGATTCGGTGGACCGGATGCGAGAAGAACGCGCGCAGGCAGAAGAGAGGGGAGAAATGGCGGTATTGCTCTTATTTATGGAAGACGCAAAGTGCGATTCGGAGCGCGCCTTCTCTTTGGGAAGCGCAAGCGACCTCTCCCAAATGGCACACTTACTGTATCGCAGGCTCCGAGAAGCTGACGACGCCTGTGCAGACCGCATCTTGGTGCAAGCGGTTGAAAGGAAAGGATGGGGCTTTGCCATCATGAATCGACTCGAGAAAGCAGCCGGTGAGGTGGCGCGATGAAGGTACTGTTTGTATGCACCGGAAACACTTGCCGAAGCCCAATGGCGATGGCGCTGGCACAAGAAATGTATCCGGATTGGGAATTCCAAAGCGCGGGGATATTCGCGTTCGGCTCTCCGATCTCCGAAAATGCCGTGCGCGCCTTGCAAAAAGAAGGGATCGACTACTCCTGCCACACCTCGCAACCCGTGACGGAAGAACTCCTCGCATGGGCGGATGTCGTACTCACGATGAGCCGCTCACACAAAGAGCAAGTGCTGCAGCTAGACGACACGCTGCCGGTATACACGCTGCCGGAAGCGGCAGGAGGCGTGGGAGAAGTGGCAGACCCGTACGGCGGAGCGCTTTCCGTGTACGAAAGCACGATGCGAGAAATTAAAACATATTTGGAGGCGCTAAAAAAATGGCAACAATAGGACTGGCAGCAGACCACGGAGGCTACGAGCTCAAAGAACAGATCAAGGCGCATATACAAAAAAAAGGCATGCAAATAGTCGACTACGGCACCGACTCGCTCGAATCGGTCGACTATCCGGACTATGCGAAGAAGCTTGCGGACGGAATCCTCGCGGGCGAAGTCGAACTTGGGATCGCCCTTTGCGGAACGGGGATCGGGATTTCGATCGCGCT
Source organism: uncultured Peptoniphilaceae bacterium (assembly GCA_964522555.1). Lineage (GTDB taxonomy): Bacteria > Bacillota > Clostridia > Tissierellales > Peptoniphilaceae > JAAYQA01. The sequence continues at coordinate 28,391 of CAZFWK010000006.1, forward strand.
AAACCGAAAAAAAGGGATACGCGCCGCACTCTGCCACAGTGAGTTTGAGGCACGCACCACGCGCATGCACAACGACGCCAATGCGCTCTGCATAGGCGGGCGAACGACCGGTATCGCAATCGCGCTTGCAATGGTAGACGAATACTTGGCAGCCGAGTTTGAAGGTGGCCGACACCAAATCAGAATCGAAAAGATCGAAGAATAGGAGAAAGCCATGTCGAAACTCGTCGAGCTCGATCACCCGCTGATCAAGCATAAACTCACCATCTTACGAGACAAAAGAACCGGGCCGAAAGAATTCCGGGAGATGATCAAAGAGATTACGATCCTCTTGGGATACGAGGTCTCAAGAGACTTACCCATGGAAGAAGTGGAAGTGGAAACGCCCCTGATGAAGACCAAAGGCTTTTTAATCTCCGGAAAAAAAGTCGGCATCGTGCCGATCCTACGTGCAGGACTCGGCATGGTAGAAGGGATGCTCGACCTGATCCCCGCGGCAAAGGTCGGACATATCGGGCTATACCGAGACCCTGAATCGCTAGAACCGGTCGAATACTACTGCAAACTACCGAACGACGTGAGCCAACGAAATATCTTCGTACTCGACCCGATGCTGGCAACCGGCGGCTCGTCCTCTGCGGCCGTCACATTTTTAAAGAAATACGGATGCGAAAACATCAAGCTCGTATGCGTGATCGCGGCACCTGAAGGGATCGCACGCATGCAAAAGGATCATCCGGACGTGGACATCTACACGGCATCCGTGGACGAAGGGCTAACCGACCACGCATACATTTACCCGGGACTAGGAGACGCAGGCGACAGGCTGTACGGCACGAAGTAGGGAAATGCGACATAGGGTGCGCAGCCTATCTGGCACCGCGCACTTGGGTCTCCCTTGAAAAGACGACGGACTTAATCCGAAATACAACCGGCATCACACAAGAAGAGATTCTACAATAGCATTTTGCTGTGGGTGAAACCCCCATTTTTCGCACTTTGCCATATTTTCGCAAATGAAAGCGTTCTTATGCTATAATACAGGATATACGACTGCTTCAGATGGAAGCAACTCAGTCAGGAGGACCATGCATGAAGGCTTATAAAACAGAAGACATCAGAAATCTCGCGTTGATCGGACACTCCGGCAGCGGGAAAACCAACTTAACCGAAGCGATGCTGTACTTAACGGGCGTCACAAAGCGTCAGGGAAAAGTCGCAGACAAGAATACGATATCCGACTTTACGAAAGAAGAGATGGAACACGGAACTTCGATCTCCACCTCGATCATCCCGATTGAATGGCGCGACCATAAGATAAATATCATCGACACACCCGGATACTTCGACTTCGTAAGCGAAATTTACGGAGCACTACGCGCCGCGGAGGCTGCACTGCTTGTGATCGATGCCACAGCAGGAATCGAAGTCGGCACGGAAAAGTCGTGGAAATACTGCGAGCAGATCGACCTGCCGCGCATTATCTTCGTCAATAAGATTGATGATGAAAATGTAAACTTTCGCCGCATCTTGGAAGAGATCGAAGAAAAACTCGGAAAGAAAGTCATTCCATTCTCGATTCCAATCGGAGAAGGAAACGACTTCGTAGGCATCACCGACGTAATCTTCCAAAAAGGCTATCATTATGATAACGGGCTACCGACCCCGGTTGAGCTGAAAGTCGACCAACAAAAAGCGACAGAGCGCTTGTTCGAAGAAATTGCGGAAGTAGTCGCAGAATCAGACGAAGTCCTTATGGAAAAATTCTTTAACGGCGAGCGTTTTACCCGAGAAGAACTCCTTAGAGGAGTTACCACGGCATTACTCGAAGGCCGCGCGGTGCCACTGCTCGTAGGCTCTGCGGAGAAGAGCATCGGGATCGACCTGCTCCTAAACGTGATTAAAAACTACATGCCGGCACCAAACGACCCGCGCGCCCATCTCGGATTCCGCTACGAATCCGGCGAAAAGCGTATCGTGAGCAAGGACGAACCCTTCTCCGCCGTCGTGTTTAAAACTCTAACCGACCCCTTCGTTGGAAAACTCTCGATCTTTAAGGTGATTTCAGGTTCCGTTAAAAAGGGCGACGAGCTCTACAATTCCAGCAAACAAACTGCGGAAAAATTGGGCGGACTGCTGTACCTGCGTGGGAAAACCCAAACAGAAACCCAAGAAGTCATCGCGGGCGACATCGGCGTGTTTTCTAAGCTGCAAGCTACGCAAACCGGCGATACCTTGAGCGACAAAGATCATCCCGTTGTGTTCAAAAAAGTGGCAACCCCGGAACCGACCCTCTCGATCGCAATCGAGCCACAGTCCAAAGGCGACGAGGAAAAGATCGGGCAATCGCTAAGCAAACTCAATGAAGAAGACCCGAGCTTCTCGGTCGTACGAAACCCCGAAACAAAACA
>CAZFWK010000006.1:30811-31452 GCA_964522555.1 uncultured Peptoniphilaceae bacterium
CTCGTCATTAGCGGGCAAGGCAATGTGCAAATCGCGGTGATCCTCGAAAAGCTGAAGAACCAGTTCGGAGTCGATGTGCAACAAATTCCGCTACGCATCGCCTACCGAGAGACGATCAAAGGGTCCTCCAGCGTGCAAGGTAAACACAAGAAACAATCGGGCGGAGCCGGCCAGTACGGCGACGTACACGTTCGCTTCGAACCGACGGAAGAAGAATTCGTCTTCGCAGAAGAAGTGTTCGGCGGAGCAGTCCCCAGAAACTTCTTCCCCGCCGTGGAAAAGGGAATCCGTGAATCGCTGGACAAAGGAATTTTGGCAGGCTATCCGGTCGTAAACGTAAAAGCGACGCTGTTCGACGGATCCTACCACGCGGTCGACTCCAATGAAATGGCGTTCAAAATTGCCGGTTCCTTGGCGTTTAAGAAGGGGATGGAAGAAGCAAAACCGATCCTTCTCGAGCCGATCATGAAGATCGAAGTCAATGTACCCGAAGATTATATGGGCGACGTTATGGGCGACATGAACAAAAGACGCGGCCGCATACTCGGAATGGAACCGCAAAACGACGGTACGCAGCTGATTATCGCCGAAGCACCGCATGCAGAACTGTTCGAGTACGCGATCGACCTGCGCTCGATGAC
>CAZFWK010000007.1:0-11208 GCA_964522555.1 uncultured Peptoniphilaceae bacterium
ATCGGGATGTCCTCGATTTGGATCTCATTCTTTTTAATCAGCTGCAAAAGAAGATCCATCGGACCTTCATAGGAGGCAATGTCGACAAGGAGTGCCATTACGCGATGAGCCGAATCATCCAGTTGATGACAAAAGCCGCTGCCGGAGCCAAAAAGCGCCCCGTTACGCCGGTAAAGAGAAGCGCAACCAATATGATATAAAAGTAGCGCTCATATTGATAGAAGAAGTTCTCTACTTTCTCCGGAAGCAAAGTAAACAATATTTTCGATCCGTCCAGAGGTGGAAACGGCAATAAATTGAAGATCGCAAAATACACATTGTAGATGACCAACAGATTCAGTAATTCAAGAATGAAAGCATTCTCGATGCGCAACTTAAATAACAACACAATGCTGATCATGGCGAGCAGCAAATTGGTAAACGCCCCGGCCGCCGAAACGAGGATCATTCCTAGTTTGCGGTTTCGAAACCGCAGCGGATTGATGGGGACGGGCTTCGCCCATCCGAAGCGAAAGAGCAGCATGCTAAGCGCCCCGATTGGATCGAGGTGTTTGAGCGGGTTTAATGTAAGGCGGCCAGCATTTTTTGCCGTCGGGTCCCCCATCCAAAGGGCGACCGTTCCGTGTGCCAGTTCATGTGCGACGATTGTAATCATCAAACAGATGGCGGTAACCAATATTGTGAAGAGGTCCATATCCAGAAATCGCATGTTACACCTCAAACCGATCGACTTGGGTAGCAGTCACTTTCGCCAATATCAAAGGTTGAGATTCGGCACGTTCTCCGATCCGGAAACTGTCAAGCACGAGAGTTTTTGACCGCTTCGCCTTCTCTTCGTCATTTGCATAGATGGTAGCGATCACATCACCTGAATCTACCGCTTCGCCGCTTCTCTTCTTGAGATGGATTCCCGCATAGAGGTCCAGTATATCGGTTTTTTTCAATCTGCCGCAACCTAATTCAAGAGCGGCCTCTCCGATTCCACGCGCATCGATGCGCTGAATTGTGCCACTTTGCTCTGCTGTTACCTCGATCGCGAATTTGTGCTGAAACAGTTTTTCCGGCTCACGGATATAGGCCGTGTCTCCGCCTTGTTCTTCTACCATTTGGATAAAGGTATTTAGCGCCTCTTTATTCTCGATTTGGGCCGAAGCAAGCATATCCGCCTGCTCCGGGTCGATTGTCGGATCCGTGATCATGATCTCCTCGGCAACAAGCGCAATGCTGACCTCTTTGAGCCTGCCCGCGCATTTTCCGTCGAGTATTTGAACGGCTTCGTATACCTCCAATGCATTCCCAATGTAATCGCCTAAGGGCTCGTCCATATCCGTTATCAACGCAATCGTCTCTTTTCCGAAGTGCGCGCCGATCTTCGTCATCGTCTGTGCGAGTTCGATCGCGGATTCCGTATCCGGCATAAAAGCACCCGACCCGACTTTCACATCCAATACGATCTTATCCGCCCCCACGGCCAATTTCTTCGACATGATGGACGATGCGATCAGAGGAATCGAGCTTACCGTTGCCGTGACATCGCGAAGGGAATACAGCTTTCCGTCCGCCGGAACGAGTTCTCCCGTCTGGCCGGTGATCGCGATTCGAATCGCGTTCACTTGCCCGACGAATTCTTCTTCGGTGAGGTCCGTTCGCAAACCGGGGATTGCCGCCAATTTGTCGAGTGTGCCTCCTGTATGCCCCAATCCCCGCCCGGACATCTTTGCGAAGGGAATCCCTAAGGAAGCCACGATCGGTCCTGTAACGAGCGTTGTAGTGTCCGCAACCCCGCCTGTGGAATGCTTGTCGACGACGATCCCTTCGATACCGGACAGATCAATCCGGTCACCCGAGTCGATCATGGCAGACGTAACCGCATAGAGTTCCTTTTCCGAAAGCCCGTGGAGATAGACGGCCATGAGCCATGCTGCGATCTGGTCGTCTTGTATTTCTTTCTCTTGGATCATTTGAAACCAAAGGGCAATCTCTTCGGGAGTATGCTCTTTTTTATCTCTCTTCGTACTGATAAAGTCAGTCGCGTGCATATCGCTCACTCTCTTCACGTAAAAATTCGAACAAAACTTTTTGTATTTTAGAAGAAGATATCGTCGCAGTCTCCAGCACTTCTTCATGGGTCAAAGTCGTTTCGGAAAGCCCCGCCGCCATATTGCTGATCGACGAGATTGCGCAGACATTCATCCCGAGTCGATTGGCGATCATGGCTTCGGGTACGGTCGACATCCCGACCGCATCCGCACCCATAATGCGAGCCATGCGTACTTCTGCAGGCGTTTCGTAAGTAGGACCGCTAAACCAAATGTACACCCCGACTTTGAGTACAACTTCCGCTCTCTCCGCACTTCTTAGTAGGGTGGTGCGCAATGCCTTGTTATAGACCTCGGATTGATCCGGGAATCTCGGTCCGTCCGTCTCTTGATAGGGACCTTTTAGTGGGTTTATTCCGGAAAAGTTGATATGGTCGGAAATCAACATCAAATCACCCGGCGCATAATCCGGATTTACGGCGCCGGCGGCATTCGTTAAAAGGAGATCCTCGACCCCGATATCATGTAGAACGCGGACCGGGTAAACCACGTCTTCGATCGGGTGGCCTTCATAATAATGTGCTCTTCCCGACAAAAAAAGGATCGGAACTCCTTCAAGTAAGCCGAAGACCAACTTGCCGCCATGGCCTTCTACGGTCGGCTTCGGAAAACCGGGTAAATCAAGGTAAGAGATCTCGATCGGATTCTCTACCAAATCCGCTAAAAACCCGAGGCCTGAACCCAATTGTACAGCGATTTTCGGGAGAATCGGAAGAGCATTCCGTATGATGCGCACCGTTTCTTTCATGATCGAACTCCTTCCTCAGAATTCGGGAAGTGTTGTTCCCATTTACTGGAAAGATACAAGCATCCCATGATGGTTTTCGAATCGGAAACACGGAAATTGTCGATCAGATCCAGCGCTTCCGCTAAGGTATAGGTACTGTGATCCTGTATTTCCGGATCGATTTCGTCCGTCACTTTCTCCAAGCCGGTGGCTAAAAACATCTGCCATTTTTCATTGGTGAAGCCGGGCGAGGAGTACGCATCGAACAAATACGTCAGTTCACTTGCCTCATAACCGGTCTCTTCCAAAAGCTCTCTTTTCGCTGTATCCTTCGGCTCCTCCGCGTACTCAATCAGTCCCGCAGGCAATTCTAAGAGCGATTTCGAGACCGCTGTTCGATAATTGTGCACAAAAAGTATTTTCCCATCCGGCAGCACCGGAAGAATGACAACGGCTCCCGGATGCTCCACAATTTCCCGCTTAGAGTATTTTTGATTCGGCATCTCGATTGTGTCGATTTTTAACGTAATTACGCGACCGGAATAGATCGTTTCCGATTTAACTGTTTTCTCACGATATTCCATACTGTCCTCCCTCTCGTTTCCATTCTGCTGCAGAATGCAATAACGTCTGTGCTTGTTTAAATGCACTTTGGGTTCGCCCCGCTCCACTGATCAAGCGAGAAAGTTCTTCGACTCTGCCCTCTTCGGAAAGAAGCGTAACTTCGCTTTGCGTCTCCCCATCTCGGGTTTCTTTCGAAATAAAATATTGCGCATCTCCCATCGCTGCGATCTGTGGCAAGTGGGAAACCGCGATGATTTGCATATCATTGGATAACCGATAGATTTGCTCCGCCATAGCCTGTGCGGCGAGTCCACTCACCCCGGTGTCGATTTCATCAAACACGACCGTTTGCGATGAGATTCCCGAAGCGAAAAGAGAACGAATCGCAAGCATAACGCGTGAGACCTCGCCTCCGGAGGCGATCTCATGAAGCGGTTGAATCGCGAGCCCTTTATTGGTCTGAATATAAAAGACGACCCGATCGATTCCGCTATCCGTAAAGGACTCGGTTTGTTCAAATCGAATTTCAAAAACGACTTCCTGCATTCGCAGAGAGTGAAGCTTGTCTTCAATTTGAGAGCAGAGTTCCTTCGCGATCCTCTGTCGATACACAGACACGACTTCGGCTTTTTTCATCAAGCTTTGTTCGAGTGTTTTCATTCGTTTTTTGGAAGCGAGTAGCCTTTGATCGATCGTATCCATTTCTTTTAACTTCGAAACTGCGTTTTCGTGGAATGCGAGTATTTCCTCTTTCGACTCCCCGTATTTACGTTGAATCTGGGTCCATTCACTCATCTTCCGATCCAATTCATCCAGCCGTATCGGATCGATGTCGATCGAATCACCGTAGCGTGAGAGGTCCGATCGAAATTCTGCAAATTGATCGATGATTTCAGTAAGGTTTGCTGAAAAACGGGTTTCAGGGTCGATATGCTCGAGCTTTTGCGAGATCGACCACAAGGCATGCAATCCATCCGAAACACCCTTTTCATTCAGATCGTTACCGGACATCCGCTCGTCCGCTTCCGATAAAAGCGAAAGTATGTCGGAAGCATGCAGGAGCCTTTTGTGTTCTGCGTACAATGCGTCGAGGTCGGTCTCTTTCACACCGAAACGCTCGATTTCATCGATCTGATAGCGGAGGACGTCTGCTTCTCGTTCACGCGCAGCCGTATCGGTACCGTACTTTGCGACAAACCTCTCTTCAGCTCGTAGATCTTGTAATTCTTTCTGGTATTCAAGAAGTATTTTTCTGGGCTCTTCCGTCAGAAATGTATCCAATAAATCTAACTGATTTTCTTGGTCCAAGAGCACGCGATCTTTTTGCCCGTAGACATCCAATAGCGACTGTCCGATTCTTCCGAACTCTTGCGCCGAGATCAGCTGACCCTGTACGCGCGTCGAGGATCGGCCCTCTTGCCGTACGGTCCTGGAAAGTACGAGTTCATCATCCGATGTGTCGATCCCGATCTCCTCAAAAAAGGCATGGAGAGCCTTCGCATCTTGCATTGCGAAACGACCCTCCACATATAGACCCGCCGTGCCGGTTCTGATCATTGTCTTTTTGGCACGTGCCCCTGTTAATAGAGCTAATGCATGTAATACGATCGATTTTCCCGCACCCGTTTCGCCTGTGATAACATTGAGTCCTTCAGTGAAGGGTATGCGTATTTTTTTTATGATCGCTAAATTCTCAATAGTTACCTCACGCAACATGACCCTACCTGATGCTTTCCTTAATTTGCTCCAGAATTGAATCCAGATTCTCTTTGTTTTCTACCGCTACAAAGATCGTGTCATTTCCCGTCAAAATGCCTGCTATTCCTTTGATCTTACTATTCGTAACCGCCATCCCGCAAACGGTGCCGGTGTGGGCGATGGTCTTGATAATGATCATGTCTTCATTCTTCTTTATCGATAACACAGCGGAGCGAAAAATCTTATCCAGTCTCTCATTCAGAGAATCGTGAACCGTGTCGATCAGTGCGTATTTATACTCCCCTTCGGAGGTCTGTACTTTGGAGATACGCAATTCTTTTATGTCTCTTGATATGGTCGCCTGCGTAGCGCGGACGCCCTTCGTCAATAAGTACTCCGAAAGTTCCTCCTGCGTTTTTATCTCGAATTCTTCGATCAGGTCCAAAATAATTCTCTGTCTGGTGTACTTTTTCATTCCAATGCTGCTCCTTTTCCATTCGTATTTTCGTTATTTTTTTTCATTAAAGGGGTTAAATCTCCCCAAACTTTGGAGAAACTTGGCGCAACCCATTACAATCTCTTGTGCATATGTCATCGATACGGATTTTCCGATCGCCTTCCCGCCGACCGTTGTAGCGGAGATCGCACCCGTAAACAAAACGCTAATGAGCGTTCCGTTTGTAAAACCGAATGATGAAATTAGTTTAAAGACGATCGATGCCCCAACGGCACCACTCACGATACCGCAGATATCGCCGATTACATCATTGCAAAAATTCGCGACCTTATCGGCATTTCGAATCAATGCGATCGCATAGTTTGCGGAGGGAACTTTATTGGCCCCCATCGCATGAAATCCCTTTACCTCCGCAGCCGTTACTGCGATTCCGATAATATCGAATAGGATCCCGATCGAAATGATCCCGATCAGCATCAGTGTCGAAAAGAACAGATTTGCCTGCGATACAAATGCATCCGAAAGTACACTGATGCCAACGGACAGCACGAGTGTCCAAAAGGTAATAAATCGGACCCACCGCTTGTCGATGCTTTCAAAGATCGTACCGGTCTTTTTTCTTTTAGTCATAGTGCTCCCAAATAAATATAGTATAAAAGCATAGTGAAAATGCATATAGTAAATCTTACGGCATAGGTTTAGTAGACTTTCTCCAATCGTTACTGCGCGTTGCCGCCAACAGCGGTTTCCCTTTCAAACGAAAGCCGAATTGTCACCAAATCCGGAACTAAATCACCACTAAGTCCGCACTGTAATCCCATATGCATATACAGTCTAGGAGTTTTCCTCGACAACACAGTCAAACCCTTATCCTCTTTTGCAAGGAGTGTTTCGATACCAAATAATCCACCGCCCGGGCCCTGGGCTTTGTTTTACGAACGTACTCTTCCGCATTCCTCACTCAAGGCAAGCTACGCTGCTTACAGCAGGTTTCTCCTTTATGGATGTCCACTTCAGGTCTCCGCGAGAGTAGGGTCAACGCCTACATGCCATTGTAGATCGCCCCATCCCTCTTACTCCCAGAGCATACCCCCGACTGGGCGTCGTGGGCATAAACCAGGAACTTCATCGATGTGCTCTGCGACGGATTTTTAGCCCCGCCCTCCAGATCCGCTGTGTCGACTAGAATACTGTTTCACTATGATTCTGAATATAACAGATTTTACCGTATAATTCAATGTTCTTTCTTGAATTTTATAATTCTCGTTGAATAAGTGACAGTGTGATCTTTTCCAACTTCGCGGTATCGCGATCCTGTAATTCGGTGAGCGCCCGTAATGCGTAATCGGAATGACGCTTCATATCCTCTGTCGCTTCTTGCACGGAAAGATAGCGTAATATACTCATATTATCCTCTTCCCGGTCCTGTTCCAAATCTAAAATATCATCCTGAATTTGAAATGCAGTCGCTAAATGGCCGGAAAAACGGGCCAACGAATCGCTCTCCGCTTCTGTAGCTCTCCCCAAGATCGCTCCGATTTCCGCCGCTGCACGAATAAGACAACCGGTTTTCTTATCATATAAAGTATTCAATTTCGTCAAATCGCCGATGTCATCGTATAAGTCCATAATTTGCCCATAAAGCATGCCATTCGGTCCTGCGGCAGTTGATAATACGGCGCTTGCTTGTAAACTCTGGATATCTTGGTTTTTTACCGCCGTATCGATACTCAAGGATAGCCCTGCATTCAAAAGCGCATCGCCCGTTAATACTGCGATGCCTTCATCGAAAGCGACGTGAACGGTAGGCTTCCCACGGCGGGTCTCGTCGTCATCCATACAAGGCAAGTCATCGTGAACGAGTGAATACGAATGGATGAGTTCCAATGCAATGGCATACGGCATCGCGTATTCAAGATCACTTCGAAATAGCGAGAAGCATTCCAACAGTAGCACGGGTCTCAGCCTTTTGCCTCCGCCGTTTACGGCATACTGCATCGGCTCACGAAGAGTTTTATGGGTAGGGAGCTCCGAAAGATAGGTTTGTAAAGCTTCCTCTACTCGTTTCACTATATCTCCGGCGACTTCCATATACTTCATCATAAATCCCCTTCCAAAGTCATCTGTGTGGCGATCCCGTTTTCGATTTTCACAAGCTCGCCTTTTGATTCTTTCAGACAGAGGTCGAGTTCTCGATAGAGCTTCATCCCTTCCTTGTACTTCGTCATGTTTTCGTCCAAGGAAAGCTCTCCCGATTCCAGTTCCTGCAAAATCGCTTTTAAGCGCTCTACATTTTTTTCATAGTCTTTAAAGTTCATCTTGTACTCCCTTGTTATAAACGGATTCGACTCTCGCCGCCAGTTTCGAATCATGGAAACGGATCTCAATCGGGTCGGAAGCCTTGACCGCACGGGCATCCGATACGATTTTCCCTTCTTTTTGTACCACTGCATAACCCTTTTGTAAAATGGAGAGCGGATTGGACGCCTCCAATCGATACGACAAGACGGATAGTGCGTCCTCATATCGCTCTTGGCGCCTTTGCACCGTACGGATTAATGCTTCCGAAATCGTACCCAGCTCCAATGCGTGCTGATCGATACGAACCGTAGGATTTTGTCTGCGCAGCGCTTCTGAGATCGCTTCTAAATATTCGTATTCTCCGTCCCAGATTTCCGAAATGGTAAAATCCAAACCCTGCTTAAGGGTATCGATTTCTGTCAAGAGTTCGTTTACATGTTTTGTCGCGAATTCCCCGGCTGCGGTTGGCGTCGGGGCCCGCAAATCCGCTACGAGGTCCGTGAGCAAAGTGTCCGACTCATGCCCGACTGCTGAGATGATCGGGTGCCGGCTTCTTGCAACCGCTCGGACCAGCTCTTCGTCATTGAAGCAAAACAAATCTTCAAACGATCCGCCGCCCCGACCGATGATCACCGTTGAGACATCCTCGATCTCATTCACCAGAGTGAGCGCTTCGATCATCGAAGCCGGCGCATTCTGTCCCTGTACGAGTACCGGAAAGAATAGAATATCGGTCATGGGCGATCTTCTTCTTATGACATGGAGAAGATCGTGAATGGCCGCCCCGGTCGGTGAAGTAAGGATTGCGATCTTCGAGGGAATAGTAGGGATCGCCCTTCTTCGATCGACTTCAAAGAGGCCTTCCTCCTTTAACTTTTGCTTCAGTTTTTCCAATTCTAAGTACAACGAGCCCGCTTGCCTTCTTTCGATCGAGGAGGCGATGAGCTGGTAGGAGCTTCGCTGCGGATATGCATTGACTTGGCCGGTCACTACCACTTCCATTCCGATCGCGCTAGGCAGAGTCGGATCGGGGTTTCTTCGAAACATGGCGCAGTTCAGTGTGGCGTCTTTATCTTTTATCGTAAAAAAGCAATGTCCCTTTGCTGTCTGTGAGAAATTACTCAATTCCCCCCGCACCGTGACATCGCTTAAAAGCACATCGTCTCTAAAAATTCTTTTTACATAATTGCCAAGTTCAGAAACCGTTATGGGTTGCATGTTGATTCCCCTTCTCGCGCAATATTTCCTAAGATCCCATTCAAAAAGCGAAAGGAGTTCTCTCCGCTGTATTTTTTACTGAGTTCCACCGCTTCATTGATCGAAACCCCGACGGGTATTGAATCGTTATAGAGGATTTCATTCGTGGCAAGTCGTAAGATGGACTTGTCGATCTTCGGGATGCGGGAGTATTCCCATCCCTTTACAAAGCGGATGATTTTTTCGTCGATCTCCGGAAGATGCTGAAGGATCGACACCATCGACTCCGAAATAAACCCGTGCATATCCACAGGAACCTCATAGTTTTCGAACCATTCGGGTAAACTCGCTATGTCGTACTCATCCGTCAGGTTCATCGCATACAGGAATCGCATCAGCCATTCCCGCGCTTCCGTTCGGTCGGACCAAGAGCTTGAATCCTTCGTATTCATGCTCTACCTTGCGATCGATTCGATGGATACGTTCACTTCCACTACGGTAAGTCCCGTAATGACTTCCATTTTTTCCACGATATTGCGTTGTACTTTTTCTCCAATTTCGGACAATTCGTCCGGATGCGCTGCAATCAAACGAACGTCGATGCGAACTTGACCGTCCTTCGTAGCGATTTTTACCCCTTTCGCGCTGTCGGTAGTGGAAAATTTATCGTAAGCGACAAAGTCATAGCCCGCGAGCACATCGGCGACGCCGGTGATCTCCATGGACGCTTCTCTCGTGACTTTTGCTAATATTTCATTGGCGATTTTTACGCGTCCGCCTGTAAAGCCTTCATTCATTTCGTTCCTCCCCGGAAAAAGAGGGGGCTCGCAAGCCCCCACTGCAACGGTTGCATTATTGATCTTGCGAATCTTCTTCGTCTTCCTCGTCCTCTTCTTCCTCGCGGAAGGTGAGGATTGTATCATCGTAGTCGTCTTCGTAGTCCTCGAAGTCTTCGAAGTCTTCAAAATCGTCATCGAAATCATCGTCAAAGTCGACTCCATACAATTCTTCTTCTACATCGGAGAGATCTTCGTCGATGAAAGACACGTAGTCTTCAATATCTTCTTGCGCTTGCACGATGGCATCCATCGTGTCGACGATCTCTTCTAAAGTATCGATGATATTGATGAACAATTTCCCTTCATCGGTTGTTTCATCGATCTTCAGGCCATCAGAAACGCCTCTTAAATAAGAAATCTTCTGATACAAGTATTGCATGGTTTCCTCCTATACTCTCGATAGATACTCGTTGGTGCGCGTGTCGATCTTAATCACGTCACCTTCACTTACAAAAAGCGGTACCAAAACGACAGCTCCGGTTTCTACGGTGCAAGGTTTCGTTCCTCCGGAGGAGGTATCGCCCTTAACACCCGGTTCGGCCTTGGTGACCGTCAATTCGACAAAATTCGGCGGGGAAACTTCAAATGCTTTGCCCTGATAAAAACGAATGGTTGCATAGTCGTTTTCTCTTACGTAGAGGATTGCATCTTCGACCGCTTCTTTTTCCAACGGGATCTGGTCATACGTCTCCTGATCCATGAAATAGTAAAGCTCGCCGTCATTGTAAAGGTATTGCATTTCCTTCGAATCAATTCTGGCTTTTTGGTACCGGTCGTTTGGATTGAATGTGATATCCTTTGAACCGCCGCCCATCACGGAACGAATTTTCGCTCTCACGAAGGCAGCCCCTTTACCCGGCTTGACATGTTGAAAGTCAATAATTTGGTACACATCGCCATCCATTTCAAAGGTGACACCTTTTCTAAATTCACTTGCTGCGATCATTACCTGCATCCCTCCTATCATCATACAACGTAATTATACCAATATAAGGAACGGGATACAAGAAGGAACCGTATTCTTCTCGTTTTCGCGATCACGAAACCCGATTAAAAATCATAAAGATGGATCATATCGAACATCGGCATTGTAATGGAAAGCACGATGAATCCGATGATAAACGACATCCCCAAAATCAAAATCGGCTCCATCATCGTGACCCCGCGACGAAGCTTGAGCTCCGCCTCCAAGTCGAGATACGATGCGATCGACCCCATGACGGAGGAAAGCTGCCCCGACTCCTCTCCCACTCGAAGCATCCCGACGAATATCGGACTGTAATAACGACTGCTCTCAAACGCATGATGCACCGTAGAGCCATTTAG
>CAZFWK010000007.1:11218-13538 GCA_964522555.1 uncultured Peptoniphilaceae bacterium
CTTTTGATACGGATCCGTCATGCCATCTGCGATAATCTGCAGGAATTTTAGCAGATTGATATTGCTCTCGTAAAATAATGCCATTAATCCGGCAATTTGTGCGGACTGAATGTCCCTTTCCAGCATTCCGTAAAAGGGCAATTTGGTTTTCATCCGAGAGAAAAACATCTTACCGGACGCGGACCTGCCGTAAAGAAAGAGCACAAGTGTAAGCACCAGCAGTACGACCAGGAGTAAAATTCCGTACGCGGAGATCCAGCTGCTGACAGCGAGTAGTATCCTCGTGGGCAGAGGCAAGATGACATTTTGTCCGGCAAACAACTTCACGAAGGAAGGAATCACGTAAGTCATTAAAAAGATGAGTACGATCACCGAAACGGCGGATAAGATCACAGGATACACCAATGCGGTTTGCATCTTCTTTTGGAGTTCGTTGGTCTTCTCGAGTGATGCCCCATAGTTTTGCAAGATGCGCTTTAAGGACCCGCTCTCTTCGGCAGTCTGCACCATGGAAGTAAAAATCTCCGGAAACGCACCGCTCTTCTTCATCGCATCGGAAAGCAGCGAGCCGTATTCTGTTTCTCGCTTCAGTATTGCGGAAACTCCACGGATCTGCTTGGTGGCACCGCTCTCTTCAAGGATTCCCAACGCCTGCAAAATCGGCAAATCGCCCTCCACTAAGACAGACAATTGGCGAATAAAGAGGATTAAAGATGAGACCGGGAGCCTCTTGTTCTTATTAATGATTCGCTGGAGACTACTCATTGAGAACTCCGTAGATTTCTTTTAGGTCTGTAATCCCGTCTTCTACTTTATCGAAACCATCTCTCTCCATTGTGACAAAATTTGGTGTCCGCGATCGTAAAGTCTGTAAATCTTCTTTTAAATTGATCCCTTGACGCAAATTATGATCGATTATCAGCGTTTCGGAGATCGCAACCCTTCCGCTGTAGCCCCCTCTGCAAGAAAGGCATCCGACTGCCGCATAACCCGAAGGGATCGAGGTATCAGGCACACTGTTCGATAAATCGGGAAGCGTACCTACTACTGCAGCCGCCTTCTCTCTACAGATCGGACATAGTTTCTTCACCAGTCTCTGCGAACAGACGCCGGTCAAGGAAGCCGCGATCATAAAAGGCTCGACGCCCATATCCATGAGCCGAATGATCGCACCGTGGCTGTCGTTCGTATGGAGAGTCGACAGTACCAAATGCCCGGTGATCGCCGCTCGTACGGCAATTTCCGCCGTTTCACGATCTCGTATCTCCCCTACCATAATGATTTCCGGGTCTTGACGTAGGATCGCGCGAAGGCCGTTCGAAAAGCTGAGGCCGATTTTCTCGTTCAATTGAATCTGATTCACGCCTGGAATCCGATACTCGACGGGATCCTCCAACGTAATGATATGCCGATCGTCCTGATTCAAAGTCTTGAGGAGAGTGTACATCGTCGTAGTCTTCCCTGACCCCGTGGGTCCGGTTAATATCAAAAATCCGCTCTTTTTTCGTACTAACTTACTTAGCACATCCCATTGGTTTTCCGAAAATCCCAATCCTTCCGGCGTTAAATCCACGCCTTGATTGTCCAGTACGCGGATCGCGACCTTTTCGCCGTCCATGACTGGCACCACCGACACGCGAAAATCGATCTTCATACCGTCGATGATTTCGGTAAAACCGCCGTCTTGCGGTTTTCTTCTTTCCGCTATGTCCATATGGCATAAGACTTTGATACGGTTTACAATCGCGAGATATGCCACAGGATCCCCTTTTTGAACCGTGTGAAGCGAACCGTCGATACGGAGTCTTGCCCGGTAGGCCTCCCTCGAAGGTTCAAAGTGCAGATCGCTCGATTTCTCTCGAACGGATAGAATTAATAGATCGAGTAACGTTTTGGATGCATTATTATCGCGATTCTCCATCATTTCACCTCTATTCGTCCAGAAGCCAACCTTGTATGACGGCGTCATCAACCAATGAAAGGATCGTATCATGCAGAGCGACACAACCCTCTCGCACGCTTTAACACTTGCGATCGCCTGACTCGATGCTCCACCCACGATCCGCCCTTGCTGTAGTAATTATTAAAGATCGGCTGACCCCGGTCGAGGGCGTTGGCGAACTTGGCTTCCGGTGTTTTACGCTCCTCAAATTCAATCCAGAGGGAAAACAGCTCTTCTCCGATTGAATCGGGAAGCGAACCGTACAGATTCTTCGCGGCAGCGAATTCTCTTTCCTCTTTCCCGTCTTGCGCTGATTCGTCGTAGCAGAAAGTATCCCCCGCCTCCAATTCGATCACATCGTGAAACAAGAGCATCGTA
>CAZFWK010000007.1:13548-24109 GCA_964522555.1 uncultured Peptoniphilaceae bacterium
ACTTTTTCTAAATCGACCGGTTCATTCGCGTAGTCTTTCAGTAAGACTGCCAAAGCGCTGATATGATAGGAATGTTGCGCATCATCTTCTTGATCACCCGTAAGAATCACTTTGGTCTGACGCTTTACCGTCTTCATTTCGTCCAAACGGACGGAAAAATCGATTCTTTTCCTAAAATCATCCATTCTATCCCTCCCTACCGTATTAGTATAGCAAATTTTAGTCAGAATGTTTAAATCCTGCTCAACTTGGATATAATTATATTGATAGCAAATTGAAAAGGAGACTACTCATGACCGAAAACAAAGATCCGAACAAATGTGGAATTTCAAATGGAACACCCGACAGCAAACCGCAATCTGATGTGTACAGTAGCACCGAGTGCCATTTGGAAGATTCGAACGTCGCAATCCCTACCGATGAAGCTGTGGAAGACGCAAAAACATGGGTAGACGACGAAAACAGAAGATAGGTAAGAATAAAATGAGCGCACATCGTGCGCTCATTTTATTTGGGTCTACCTTATAGACGTTGCTCAACATCTTTCGGCAAGGACAGGAATACGAGCAGTCCGATAATAAACAAGGGCAAGATTCCTAAGATCGAATACCTTGCATTGCCTGTGAGATCGGTGAGAGCCGCCATGATGAACGGCCCCAGGATCGCGGCAAACTTTCCGAAGATATTGTAAAAACCGAAAAACTCATTGGAGTTTTCTTTCGGGATGATTTTCGCATAATACGAGCGACTCAAAGCTTGGATGCCGCCTTGCGCAGAACCCACCATCGCTCCCAAGACGAAGATATGCGCAATACTCGAGATGAAAGTCGCAAATCCTACGGAGACAATATAGGTGGCGATCCCGACCACGATCATCGTTCGGGCGCCGTATTTTTTTGCCAGCCTGCCATAAAACAGCGCGCAAGGAAAAGCGATGATCTGAATGATCAGTAAGATCCCCAATAATACGAACATATTGAGTTCCGTACCCAATACCGAGGTGGCATAAGGCACGACCATCTTAATAATTGTGTCGACACCGTCGATATACAGAAAATACGCGATCAAAAAGGTAAATACGATCTTATAGGCGCGAATATTCTTGAACGTTTCATAAAGCCGGAGGAAAGATTGTTTCACCGGATTCGGAGTCGGGTCGACATAATACCGTTGCTTTACATTCTTGATCATCGGCAACGTGAATGTCCCCCACCACAACGCGGTGATGATAAAACCGATCTGATACCCTAAGCCTTTATCCATCCCGGTAAGATAGACCACCGCGAGCGAAATTCCGAATGGGATGATGCTTGCGATATAGCCGTAAGCAAAGCCACTCGCGGAGACGGTATCCATCTTTTCGTCCGTCGAGACATCTACCAAGAAGGAATCGTAAAAGACATTCGCTCCTGAAAATCCTACGGCGGAGAGAATATAGAAAAGCACCAAAGCTTGCCAGTTCCCGAACGGTACAAATGCCAACGCCGCCGTACACAGGATTCCGGTCAGTGCAAAGAAGAGGAAAAACCGCTTCTTCTTATCTTTATAGTCTGCAATGGTACCTAAGATTGGGCTAAGCAATGCGACCAGGATACTCGCGAGCGAGTTGAAATACCCGAGATCCATTCCGGAATCCTGCTTAAACATCGCAAAATAGATCGGTAACAGCGCCGTCGTGATGGCCATGGAGTACGCGGAGTTACCGCAGTCGTACAGAATCCAGCTTTTCTCTTCCCTCGTGAGCTTTTGCATGCGACCTCCTAACGAGTCTCGTTTTTCTCCGCAATCAATTCTTTGATGGATTTTGTTGAAAGCATCTTCTCTTCGATCCCCAGCAACGCGAGTATTTCCTCTAATTGTTCGGGGCTCTCCACTTCAATCTCTGCATATGGATCGGGGTAGATTTCATCCGACCAACGATCCAGGTCGATGATAGCGCCTTTGAGTGCATACGACTTTCTCATCTTTTCTGCCACCACCCCTTCTCCGATACCGATCTTTTCGAGGATGGTCGCCAGTACTTCGCCGCTCTCTACCTCTGTCGTGAATTCGAGATTGGTGCGAACGCCCTCATCGTGCAAGTGTTGCTTCAGAGTGAGTTCCGTCCTTTCTTCATTGACCAACTGATCTTTTACCGAGCGGATTCGAAGATAGGACTTGCTGCCTTCCAATGCGGGCGGCGCATAGATACGATTGATTTGATGCTCGTCTCCGCGTAACACGGCACCCAGATCTAGTAACTTTTTTTCTAAGGTGTCCAGGTCGATACCCAGAACTTTTACTTCCAGCTCTTTATTCATTTGGTTTTCCTGTATACGCTTCTTCATCGACGATCAGCGTGCAGTCGTTGTGCATGAGCAGTACGGAAGCCGGGAATCTCGTATCTAAGTTCGGATCTTCTAAGAGTCTTTTGACGACATTATGTTTCTTCACGCCGTTGATCAAAAAGATGATCTTTCTAGCCCGAAAAATCGAGCGAAGACCCAAGCTAATCGCCTCTTTCGGGACTTGAGACGGATCTTCAAAAAATCTCGCGTTGACCTCGATCGTATTTTCCGACAGCTTCACGCGGCCTGTCTCCAATTGGAGTTTGTCGTCCGGTTCCAGAAACGCGATATGACCGTTCTCCCCTACCCCTAGGATTTGAATATCGATCCCGCCGCAATCTTCGATTTCCGTATCGTAGGCGTGTGCATGCGATTCAATATCGTGCGGGTCTGAATTATGCAAGTGAATATTCTCTGACGGGATATTCAGCTGGGAAAATAGGTTTTCGTCTAAATAGTAAGCGTAGCTGTTCGGATCATCCGGAGAGAGTCCGATGTATTCGTCGAGATGGAATGCGCTTATTTGACTGAAGTCGAGCCCCAATTTATGGAACGACACGAGCTTTTCATACGTGCCGATCGGCGTGCTTCCGGTTGCGAACGAAAGGACCGCTTCCGGTTTGGATTTCGTAAAGGTCGCGATCATTTCTGCCGCGGTCGTGCTCATCTCTTCATAATCTTTAACTAGAATAACTTTCATCATTGACCTCCTACGTCAATTGCTTCGGTGTGAACTCGAGATAGTCCGCGGACACGCAAAATAGGCCGGTTCCGTCCTGATCCCCTTCTCGAATGAGCGCATGGCCATATCCGTGCAAGTGCCCGTATATCACAATACTGATTTTATTATCGCATATGAGCTCCCAAAATGCATTCATTTCGCCCTTGTGGTTGAACGGAGGATAGTGAAGCATACAAATTCGCACAGGGTTATCCGATTTGTTAGAGAAGCTGAGCTTTAGTCGTTCGAGTTCTCTTGCGAATATTTTTTGATCTTGATCGTCCCCGTCTGCTTGCACGGGGTTTGACCAACCGCGCGTCCCATAGATGACGGCATCTTTCCACTCAAAGCTATTATTTTGCAGTAAATGAATCGTTTTGAAATTCTTTTGTGCGATTTTCGATATACTCTGCCACCAATAATCGTGATTGCCGCGTAGCAAAAGCTTCTCACCCGGGAGCGCATCCAATCGTTCCAAATCGGGAACCGCTTCGTCCAGCTTAAGCGCCCAAGAGATGTCTCCTGGCACGAGTACCAGGTCGTCGTCTGTTACGACTTCTCTCCAATTTCGAAAGAGCCGCTCTTCATAATCTTTCCAAGCGGATCCAAAGACTTCCATAGACTTATCCCCCGTATGGTCGAGATGGAGGTCCGCGATTGCAAAGACTCGGCCGGCTTCTTTTTCGTTACACATTTTTCAAAGCCATGTCGCCCGCTTTGATCCACCCGATTTTACGTAGCACCGCGTCCACTAGCAGCGCAAGGATCGCCGGAAGCACAAAGTGAACCAAAAGTATACCGACATATACATTGGTCATATTCGCGCCTAATCCCGACATATGGGCGAGCATCGTTAATTGGCCTACTAAGCCGCTGGTCCCCATTCCGGAACCGAGAGGGGTGTTTTGCATTTGGAAAACCATAGTCGAGATCGGCCCGGTTACGGCAGAAGCAACGATTACGGGGATCCAAATCTTCCAATTCTTCATGATATTCGGCACTTGAAGCATGCTGGTACCCAGCCCCTGTGCGACCAATCCGCCCCATCCGTTCTCTCGAAACGAGATCACCGCAAAGCCGATCATATTCGCACAGCAACCTGCAGTCGCAGCTCCACCGGCAAGACCGGAAAGACCCAGCATCATGGACAAGGCAGCAGAGGAGATCGGCAAGGTCAGGATCATTCCCATCACGACGGATACGAGAACGCCCATTAAGAACGGTTGTAACGTCGTAAAGTAGATCACCATCTCGCCCACCCAGGTTAAGAATTGCGAGATCCCGGGTCCGATCCAAACCGCTACTACCGTTCCTACGAGGATCGTGGTCGTTGGGGTCAGAACGATGTCCAATACCGTTTCCTTCGAGATCAGTTTTCCCGCTTCCACCCCGAAAAGTGTCGCGATGAGAGTCCCTACCGGGCCCCCCAGCTCATACCCGGCGAGACCGCATACCGTTGCGGCAAACAGTACCAAAGGTGGAGCTTTCAATGCGTGTGCAATGGCGACTGCGATCGCAGCGCCGGTCGCTTTGTTGGCGATCGGCCACACGGTTTCCGAAAGAAAAGTGAAACCGAACTGCGTCCCGATCGTGTTGAGGATCGTTCCCACCAGTAAAGAGGCGAACAAACCGTACGCCATCATCCCCAGAACATCTAACCCGTACCGTTGAAAAGAAATCTCGATGTCTTTTCTTTTCAAAAAGCTCTTCAATTTACTCAATTGAAACCTCCTCATACTCTTAAAAGAAATGTATCACTCGAATCTCTTCGCGTCAATTGCTTGCGAAGCAGCTCAACCCATGCTACCATAAAAATAGAAAGGTGAGTGCTATGAAAAATAAAAAAATCATCGTACGCGTCGTCGCATTATTGCTTGCGGCCATGATGCTCATCACGATGTTGCCTGCATTGATCAGCTACTTCTAATGGTCATTACGTCATCTGATTTCGACAACCGTACCAATCGATTCAAAGTGGTCGTTGAGGATGTGCATACCTTATACTTATCGTACGAAACGGTCACCCGATACGGTTTGTACAGCCAATCGGAAGTACCCGCATCGTTGTTAGGAACACTACAGAATGAATCCGAGGACTTGACCGCACTAGAGGCGGTCTTCTCCATTCTCAGCCGAAAACCTGCCACTTCTTTCGAGGTCGCACAGAAGTTGCGCCAAAAAAAAATCTCCGAAGAGCGAATCGAAAAAACGGTGCAGTGGTTTGTCGATGCTCGCTATTTGGATGATGCAGCGTATCTGGAAATGGCTGTGAAAGATCAAATCGAACTCAAGGGCTATGGCTTATGGCGCATTGTATCGAATCTGTCCGTTAAGGGTTTCAAAAAGGGTGAGGTTTCGGCGGTGTATGAAAAACTGACGAACGCGGAGTCCGATACCGAAAGAGCAAGAAGCTATGCGATTCAGAAGTGGCCGAGTATCCGGGGGCAAAGCGTGCCGCATCGGAAGAAGAAGCTGTCGGATCAGTTGCTTCGGCGCGGGTTCTCGTATGATACGGTCTCCAGTGTACTGTCGGAGTTCGACGAATGAATGTGATGTATATGCTACGCTGCGCAGACGACAGCCTCTACACCGGTTGGACAAACGACTTACCCAAAAGACTCAGCGCACACGAAGCCGGAACGGCCAGTAAATACACCCGCTCGAAGCTTCCCGTAACTTTGGTATTGGCAATCGACTGCGAGTCTCCTACCGTTGCAAGGCGCCTCGAAGCGCTTATGAAACGCCGCAGCCGCGTAGAGAAGGAGCAACTCTTGCGTAGTGAAACGGCTCTTCTTGAATGGATCAAAGAAAAAACGGATACGGAAGCAAAAATCACATTGCCTCCGATCCGTCCTATTGCGTAATCTCTAATAGTTCCGTGGTTTGAAAAGTGTTATACCACTCGTCCGCTACGCTGCCGTTGGCCCACTCGCCCATTACGAGACGATCGTTAGATCGAATCCGAACGGCAGAAATCGGATCCTTCGCCATGGTGCCCCCCTCGATACGATAGATATACAGTCGAAACGCTTCCTGAATAATCACCAGATCTTGGCTGGGCGCCGTCATCGCGTCAATCGCGGAAGGATGTCTTTCCTTGATCGTCTTCCACGAAATCGAAAGCTCGTTGTGATTGAACACTTTCGTATTGGTCAGAATATGCAGATCGTATCCTTTCCGCACCATCGTGTCATTGTCGATTGCACGCACAACCGAACGGAAAATCCATCTGCCGTTTCTTCGCACCACTCCCCACTCCGTCGTCTCCGGAATCCGCACGATTAGATTGGCATTATTGTTTCGCAAAAGCGTTGCTTCCGCGTTACCCTTGTCGAGTATCTCTTTTTTTCCACCCTCCCCTGCGATCAATGCAATGTCCAGGGGTATTTTTGATTGCAGCGTGTCAAAAGTAAAGGTGTTGTACCAAGTGTATACATAATCTTGATAATTCGTCGTATCGACGGAAATATAGGTGTCGTTGATATAGGTGATGTTCCGACCTACCGGATCCTCGATAACAATCGACAAATCGGTTGTGGGAGATTCTGTAGCTCCACCGGAAATCGGTGTGGAATTTAGGCCCGAGACGAAGGGGAAGGCTTCAATACGATCGGAAATCACATTGTCCTCCTCTTTTCTCGAAGTTCGTACGGTCCAAAAACCGTTCTTTCTGGGCACAAATAGATCCTGTGTAGCCAGTACGCGTACGGCGTCTTCTCCGATCGGCTTATACAAGAGGATGGTCTTATACGAGTAGTCCGGCACGATCGCGTTCCCCGATTTTAGCGATTTTACTCCTAAAAGCAAAGCCGTGCTTCCGGTGCCGTTCGTATTCGTTGTGGACGCTTGCGGATTTTTTTCGGCTTTAAAATAGAGCGCCGCGACTTCTTCATCAACCGTGTTCGATCGGTTTTCAAAAGTATGAAGGAAGCCGTCTTTCGCGACCATGATTTTACTTGGGTCGAGTACGATTATTTCAAAATAGAATCGCTCCTCACCCTCTACCGAAACGATCTCGATCGTGTCGGCGGTGATCCCGACTTGAGCCGGTTCTTTGCGAAGTTTCAAGATCGAATAACTAGCCGCACTTACGACCTTACTCTTATAGCTGGGCTTTTCCGTATATTGATTGAATGCAGCCGCCATATCTAAATCCAAAAGCAGATACTTTGCCGTATCATTCGGCGCCTCCGTCGTAGGCGGGTCACCCTCGCCCAAATATAGGCTATCGGCGTACTCCCAAGTGCCTGCAATCGTAGGGCTCTGCATCTTCGGCGCTTCGATATAATCGACCACATTACTGGTCCCGAATGCCTTTTGCGTGATATCGCAAGAAGTCGCTCCAATAAGGACAGCGAGCAAACCCGCGATCATTAGGAATTTTTTCATTCGATCTCCTTTGGCAATACGACGCGTACGGTCGTCTCTTTCCCCAAGACGCTCTCGATCGAGAGTTCGCCATGGTGCATTCTGACAATCTCTTCCGAGATACTCAAACCCAGTCCGGTATGCGACTGGCTGTGCGAACCTTTGTAGAACCGGGAAGTAACTTTGTTGATCTCGTTGGCGCTAATCCCGATTCCCGTATCCTTCACTTCGATCGTGACATTCTCCTCGTCGTGCGTGAGATCGACCTCAATCGAACCGCCGGGTGGCGTGAATTTGATCGCATTGTCCAATAAATTGATGATCACTTGCTTGATTCGATTTTGGTCGACCACGGCAAGGATTTTTTCGTCCTGATAGTGCAGGGACAGTCCCAATGAAAAACTCTCCGCCCTCGGATCCAATTGCGTGACGATGCTCTTTAATAAATCCGTAATATTGACGGTCTCTTTAAAAAAACGCATTTTCCCCGAAACGAAAGATGAGAAGTCCAGCAGTTCTTCCACCATTTTGGACAATCGATCGCTCTCGTTTTCGATAATGTCGAGCCCTTGCCCCATGATGGAACCTTGATCGTCGACCTCGCCTTTTAATGTGATGGCCCATCCTTTAATCGAGGTGAGCGGGGTTCTGAGTTCGTGTGAAATCGAGGAGATAAACTCATTCTTGAGTTGCTCCTTTTCAACGATATTCTCACTGAGTGTATTCATCGTCCTTCCTAGTGCCGCGATCTCGCTGTCACCCTCTTCCGGTGCACGGATCTCGTACTGCCCCCGTGCCATGCGCGAAGCGATGCCCGTCAGGGTTTTGATCGGCGTAATGATGGAATTGCTGATCGCGATGATCATAAGTAAGCTCGCCACGACGATGATCGCTCCAAATAGCAAGAAGAACCAAAGTAAATTCATGATCGCCTGATCCAACTTCTCTAAAGAAACGGTGTATCGGATGATCCCGACTTGGGAATCCCGGTTTCGTAGCGGGTAACTGACCGAAAGGGTGTTTACTTTCTCCTGTTCAATCCAATCCACGAGAATCCCGGTCTCCCCGGTCTTTGCGATTTCCACGTCATTTGCTTGCAAAATAGCGCCTGTGTGTCGATCGCCCTGTGTATCCAGCAGCACTTCACCGGCGCCATTGAGAATTTGGACCTGCCCGAGTCCTGAATCGTAGAACATATCGTAATCTTGAAGGATTACTTCGCTAAGCGGAATATCGGAATAGTTCATCGTATACGTTTCCGATGAGTAAGTCGCTTCGTTGATCAGAATGCTTTGTGCAAAGGAGTAGTAGTAATCTCTTACAAAAAACCAGACAAAGGCCTCGAAAGTTACCGTAACGCCGATGACGATTAGAAGAAAATAGACGATCAGCTTCGAGCGAATGCTGTTTGGGACGAACTTCATTCAGATTTACTTCTCCAACGGTACCCTAAACCCCATACGGTTTCCATATACTTCGGATTCTTGGGGTCTTCCTCGATTTTCGTTCGGATCCTACGGATATTCACATCTACGATCTTCGTATCGCCGACATATTCGGTACCCCAGTGTAAGTCGAGGAGTTCGTTTCTCGTAAACACGGTGCCGGGGTTTTCCATAAAGTGTTTGATCAGGGTAAATTCGGTCGGAGTCAGCTCGATATTCACGCCGTCTTTCACGATGCTTCTTGCATTCTCTACCAATGTAAACGGAGGGTCGACGAGCACCCCTTCTCGAACCGGCTTTTCCGGTAACCTGCGGATCAGTGAACGAATTCGCAATACGAGCTCTTGCGGATTGAACGGCTTCACGAGATAATCGTCCGCCCCGACCTCGAGCCCTAGTATTTTGTCTACATCTTGGCTCTTCGCAGTCAGCATGATGATGCCGATTCCGGGTTGCTCTTGCCTGAGAATTTTGCAAACCTCATACCCGTCGATCCCGGGCAGCATGATATCCAAGATGACAATATCCGGTTTTTCTTTTCGGGCAATCTCTACGCCGATTTCTCCGGTCGGCGCTTCCAGTGTTTGAAATTTTTCCCTTTGTAGGTTGATTTTGGTAAAAGAACGGATATTATCTTCATCTTCAACCAATAGTATTTTCAGATCCATTTTCATCTCCATTCTGAAAAGCGAGGTAGGCGGCGCCCAGCATACCGGCTTCATTCAATTTTTGTGCAGCCAAGAATTTTGTTTTCGCATGAAAGCTGATGTTTTTCTGTAAAGTATCGATGAAACGATCCCACCAAATCGACTTTTCATGGATCAGTCCGCCGCCGATCAGGAATGCTTCGGGGTCAAAAGACTGCTTCAGTGAAATGAGATACAGGGCAAGATGCTTGATAAAATCATCCACGACGATTTTCGCATCTTCATCGTGATCGATCAGCGCAAAAATACTTCCCTTCGGCAGCGAACCCGTTCGCTCTTTATAAATGCGTTTTAATGAAGCACCGGAAATGTACTGCTCGATGCAACCGTTCTGCCCGCAGTTACACGGCCTTCCGTCGGGTTGAAAAATCATATGCCCCATTTCACCCGCTTCTTGATAGAATCCGTGGTGAATGCCGGTTTTTTGACTAAAAATCGCACCGCCTACTCCGGTTCCCAAGGTGATCATGATGAAAGAAGACAAACCTCTGCCTGCCCCCATCCAATACTCACCCAAGGCTGCGCAATTTGCGTCGTTTTCTGCATACCAGCACAGATTCGGATATTTTGCTTCTAGGCGCTTGGTCAGAAAAGCCTTATGCCACCCTTCGATATTAAATCCGAACTCCACGACTTGGTTCTTGATCGTGTCGACGATACCGGGCGATCCGATGCCACCTCCGACCGTGTCGGGACGGATCAAGCTCTCGACGATCTCATCTAATTGCGTCAGCACGGCTTCTCTTCCGGCCTCCGCTTTTGTGGACACTTGTGTCTCTGCAAGGACATTTCCGTTTACGTCGGCGAGACACGCTTTGATTTTCGTGCCGCCTAGATCGATTCCGATCGATGTTTTCATGTCGATTCCTCTTTATGATTTCAATAATAATAGTAACTGGTCTGCAGTCGATTTTCCCGATTGAATCCAGTATAAAAACGGGATCAAACCGACGGGAATGGGGAAAACGGATAATACCGTGGTAAAATAGTCGG
>CAZFWK010000007.1:24119-30421 GCA_964522555.1 uncultured Peptoniphilaceae bacterium
TGCCTGACGCGTACGGGAGGCAATTGTAAAGAAGGGACGATATCGTGGCTCTCCACAAAAAAGGGAAAGAATCCGCGAAAAAACATCATGCGAAGCACTTCGGCTTGTGTGACCGTGATCCCTATGTGAGATAAAAGAGCCATCGCTTCTTCGACATCGTGGGGATATACCTTGATCCGTTTCGTACGCCGGTTAATGATGGGCGATTTTTGCAGGGATTCTACGGTATCGTCTGTCGAGACGGAGAATTTCAGCCCGTATTGTTCGATCAGATCCTGCATCGAATCATTCGCATGCAGCGAACGAAAGAGTGATACCGATTGCTCCGCAATCGTTAGGGTTTGCTTCGCCGTAAAATCCTGTTCCTCTTTTGTCATCTTATTCCAATATACATCCGATTGCAAGCGAAGGCGTATCACACGCTCTGCCGGTGCAGCGGCTTTCAGCATTTCTAAATCCACTGCATATCCCCTTCATACGGGCTGCCCCCGATAAATTCGCGCAGAAGCGATCCGGTCGGCAAGAGATTTCCATCGATGTCTAAAAAGTAATCGAGAAAGCGGAGTAGCCGTCTGGAATCTTTGTGATACATCGAGCTTTTGCCAATGGACTTTAGCAGTGGGATCGCATACTGTCGCAAGACGAACACCTCATAGATCAAGGAAGTGTCAACCGATAGATCGGCTTCTTCTTGGAAGGGGAAAATCTCCTTGTCTTCGCTTGCACGTACTTTCGACCAGAGTTCGAATGTGCGCTCCGCATCATTGCCTCGGAAGAACGCATCTCGGACTAAACGACGCAAGAAACGGACATCGGTCGCGGAAATGCGATTATGATCGTCTATATTTAATTGTGCGAGGGCCGACACATAGATTTTGCATTTATTCTTCTCCGGGATCGCCTCGGTCATCATCGGGTTCAATCCGTGGATCCCTTCTACAATAATCGGATGGGTTCGGTCGATTCGAATCGGAACCTCTCGTCTCTTGCTTTTTCCTTCCACGAAATTGAAAGTAGGCAAGTGAACGGAATTCCCCTCCAATAAAGCGAGCATGTCCTCGTTGAAGCGCTTGTAGTCGATCGCATCCGTCGACTCGAAATTAAGCGTGCCGTCCGCATCGACCGGCGTGCGAGCTCGGTCGACGAAGTAATCGTCCATCGAGATCGTGATCGGGAACTTACCCATCGCCCCCATATGGAGGGCGAGTTTCTTTGAAGTCGTCGTCTTCCCGGAAGCGCTCGGTCCGGAAATCAGGATGAGGCGAATTTCCTCACTCTTAACCATCGTATAGGCGATGGTTTGCAGCCTCTGTTCGAGTTTCGTGTCGGTCAGGTGGATCAGTTGGGAACATTGTGATCGCAAAATCCGCTGATTCACACGGC
The DNA here is from genome assembly GCA_964522555.1 of uncultured Peptoniphilaceae bacterium. Taxonomy (GTDB): domain Bacteria; phylum Bacillota; class Clostridia; order Tissierellales; family Peptoniphilaceae; genus JAAYQA01. The sequence continues at coordinate 25,503 of CAZFWK010000007.1, forward strand.
CGACGTTTTCGGTTTCAATTTGCTTTAGAAACGAGCGGGACCTTTCGTAGGTCTGAGCCAGTGCCCTTTGTTCTTTGAACGGGGCAACTCTTCCGTTGCTCGTCGGAGTCTCGAACAATAATACCGCACCCGGGTAATACCCCTTCACATCGAATTGCGAGGCGAAGCCTGCGCTTGGTGCGAGATAATTGTGGAACGCAAAGAAATTCCCGTCAATTTCGTGCAGATCGATAAACTCAGGTTTTAGCGTACTGTACAAAAGAATCGTATCTGAAAAGCCTTGCTTTTCCAGTATTTTCATCGCGTCGGGATACGGAAAGCGCGTTCTTTTGATTAATAGGTCCGAATCCACATACTCGCGCATCTTTTGCTCGACTTCCGTCAACTGCAAAGCCGTTAGGCATTCTCGGCTCTTCGGCGCGATATAAAGGGCGTCCCCGATAAAGTGTTCAACTTGTACGGAGAAATCGGGATATAACTTTGTTAGTGCAGCGATACATAATGCGACCACGGTATGATAATAAATTCGATAGCCGTCAGGATGTTGAATCGTAAGCGGCATGCCCTTTATCTTCTCCTCGGGCACCTCCTCCAATCGAACAATTCTTCCGTTGATCTGCACACCGAAGATCGAATAGGGGGACTCCGCTTGTTCACAGATCGATTGCCAAACGCTCTGATCCGGGTAAAGGGTATAGGTTTTGATTTTTTCCATGGTTCAATCCCTATCCAACTTTTCCAAAATCGTCTGATACTTCTCATTTAATGTCTTGGATACGGAGAGCCCGTTTAGATGCGACAAAGGGCCGGTTTCGATCTCAAATCGAAGTTCGTCACAGATCAGAAATTGATACGTGAGTCCGATTGCCGATAGCTTGCGGTTTACGACTGGGTCTCCGTATTTCGCATCTCCTATGATCGGAGAACCGATGCTTTTAAGTAGCGAACGAATTTGATGCGTTCGCCCCGTATGGAGCTCGATTTTTACCTTCGAATAAGTACCGATCGGCTCTACTGAAAGGATGTCGGTGCGAGTTTCTTTGCCCTCCGGATCTTCATCCATCTTCACGGTCAGCTTTTTTTCATCCTTTGTCCATCGGCTCTCATAGACGCCGGGTTTTGGCCTTTTGCCTGTCGTCACGGCAGTGTAGAACTTTCGTATCTTCCCTTCTCGCATCGCTTCGTTCATTGCTTTTAAGGAAGCGTAAGTCTTGCACCCGATGATGAGGCCAGCGGTATTGCGGTCCAATCGGTTTACGATAGCGGGTGAAAACGCTTGATTCGCTCTCGGCACAAATTCGCCCTTTTCGATTAGATAGGCTACCATACGATCTACCAGGTTTTTCCCGTACTCCGCTCCGTGTGCTGCGTGCGACAGCATTCCTTGCGGTTTGTAGAGGATCAGGATGTGCTCATCCTCATAGAGGATATCTAAAGCGCCCGAGCGAATCGCTGTGGGGCTTTTTTTGATACGAAAATCCGCGTGCACATAGCACATCAACACATCCGACTCGAAGATTCGGTCGGATGCTTGAAGGGCGACCTTATCGCGCTTAATCTTCTTATTCCGAAACCACTTTTGCACGATCGGCTTCGGAACATCAAAAATTTTGTGCAAATAACGGTCCGCTCGCTGATCGTGCTCATTCGTTGTGATGATGAGTTCATGCATCCTATGCCTCTTCTCTCTACACATGATCTTGAAGAATCCTCGCCTTTGCGTTACACTGAAAAAAGAAAGTTCGCATAAGAAAGGAAATCTCTATGAAACGATTTTTTACTTTTGTCCTGGACTCCGTCTACGATCTTTTCGGTTTGCTGTTTATCTTCATCGTACTCGCAGCAATGGTCTTGATCCTATGGTGGAGACTCAATATCTTGTTTGCAATCTAGCCGCTACGCCTCAAAAGACTGCGTATGCAACAGCGGTTCCATTTCCATTCTGCGCTCGCGCACCATTAGACCCGTCACGCACTCCGTGACGGTTTTGTTTTCGAACAAGAAATAATAGATTTCATTTGTAATCGGAAGTTCGACATTCAGCTTCTGCCCTAATTGATACGCGGATTTCGTCGTCATCACCCCTTCAACAACCATCCCGATCTTTTTAAGGGTCTCGTCCAAAGTGAACCCTTGCCCCAGTAAAATGCCCGCGCGATTGTTTCGGCTGTGCATACTGGTTGCCGTAACAAAGAGGTCACCCATTCCGGTGAGTCCGGAGAAGGTATCTTGCCTCGCTCCCATCGCAATTCCTAACTTCGAAATCTCGTAGAGCCCCCGTGTCAGCATAGCGGCTCGAGTATTGTCTCCTGCCGAGACGCCCGTTAAGATGCCGATTCCCAGCGCAAAAACGTTCTTAAGCGCGCCGCCTAATTCCACGCCGATCAGGTCCGCGTTCGTATAGACGCGGATCGCGTCCGACATGAAGAGGTCTTGTACGCACTTTGCGGCGCTCTGGCGTCTGGAAGCGGCGACAAGAGCCGTCGCCATGCCTCGCACGACTTCTTCCGCGTGTGAAGGGCCGGACAGCGTCACATATGGATTCTCCGGCAAAAAGGATAAGACGACTTCTTCCATCCGGAGCAAGCTTTCAACTTCGATTCCTTTTGCGATATTTACGAGTGTAGCGGACTTCGGGATGATGTGGCCGACTGCAGTTAGCAAGGATCGCATCGATTGCGCCGGAACCGCTAACACAACGACATCCGCTCCAACCAGCGCTTCTTTTGGATCGGAAACCGCCTTCAGCGATTTATGAAGCCGAATGCCCGGTAAGAAAGCTTCTAATGATCTGTTTTCGTTGATTTCTTTGACACTCACTTCCGATCTGGCATAAAGGAACACTTCTTGTCCCTTTTTTGCGAGATAGTCGGCGAGTGTAGTTCCCCAGCTACCGCTCCCCAATACGGCTATTTTCACGATTTACTCCTTTTCCAAGTAAAGTCCTTTTCTTCCCCGCGTAACAGTCTTTTGATATTGTCTTTATGGCGAAACAAGAGCAATAGAGCCAAAAAACTAATCACAACCAATAGATTCGGATCCCTCGACATAAACCATGTGACGAACGGCGCGAAGATCGCCGCCATCACAGAGCCCAGTGAAACCTTCTTTGTGATCAGTACGATCGCAAAGAACAACGCGAGGAGCACCAAGATCAATAAGGGAGAAAAAAACAGAACCACGCCGGCTGACGTCGCCACACCCTTTCCCCCTTTGAAATTCAAATGAAAAGGGAAATTGTGTCCGATTACGACGAAAAGAGCCGCTACATACGGTCCCCACACCGGCTCAAATTTTGACGCGAGAAATACCGCCAAAAATCCTTTCAGCAGGTCGACAAGCAACGTGAGCGCTCCGGCCTTAACCCCGAGGGTACGAAACGCATTCGTGGTCCCTAAATTGCCGCTTCCCTCTTTCGTAATATCGGTACGAAAAAACAACTTTCCGATGATATATCCGGCTGTGAAGCAACCGATCAAGTAACTTACAAATCCGATGAATACGAGTTTCATATTACTAGCGTTGCCTCACTTCCATGCGAATCGGGACGCCTGTAAAACCGAATCGTGCGCGAATCTGATTCTCCAGGAATCGCAAATACGAAAAATGCATCAGCGCAAGCTTATTGACGAACACGACAAAGGTCGGAGGAGCCACACTGACTTGCGTCATATAGAAGATCTTTAACCGCTCTCCCTTATCCGTCGGTGGCGGATTGTACAAAATTGCTTGGTTGATGATTTCATTTAAAGTACCGGTCGAGATTCGCAATTGGTAATTCTGATATACGGTTTCGACCAATGGAAAGAGTTTCGAGATGCGCTGCCCGGTTTCAACCGATACGAACAAAATCGGGGCATACGACAAGAACGGGAGCTCTTTTCGGACCTCTTTTTCAAATAGTTTACTCGTGTGGGTATCTTTCTCGACTAAATCCCATTTGTTGACGAGAAGGATCATGGCTTTCCCTTGGTCATGTGCATAGCCTGCGATCTTGCTGTCTTGTTCCGTGATCCCTTGAGAAGCATCGATCATCATGATACATACATTGGATCGATCGATCGCACGTAAAGTACGAACCACGCTATACCGTTCCAAATTTTCGTCGATATATCTCTTTCTACGGAGTCCGGCCGTGTCAATCAAGACATACGGATTGCCGTTATACGAGAATTCCGAGTCGATAGAGTCCCGCGTCGTTCCCGCGATATCCGTAACGATCATACGATCCTCACCCAAGAGGCGGTTTACAATGGAAGATTTGCCTACATTGGGTTTTCCGATAAAGGCGATCTTGACGACTTGTTCTTCCTCCCCGGTATCGAAGTCTTCTGGGATATTTTCAAATATCGCGTCCAATAAATCTCCCAAACCAAAACCCTGTTCGGCCGAGATGACATGCAAGGACTCAAAGCCGAGTGCGTAAAACTCCATGACTTCGGGCGGCGTATAATTGGAATCTACTTTATTGGCTACGATCAGAACTTTCTTTTTACTTACGCGAAGCATTTGCGCGATCTCTTCATCTTGCGCGGTTACGCCGTCTTTCGCGTCCACGACAAAAAGCACGATATCCGCTTCCTGAATCGCGATTTCCACTTGTCTTTTGATCTCATTCGACATCAAAAGGTCGGTGTCCATTTCCAGCCCGCCGGTGTCGATTAAGGTGAAATATTGGTTTTGCCATTCCACTTCCTGATACAGGCGGTCTCTAGTCACACCCGGTGTGTCTTCCGTGATCGCGACTCTTTGTCGGATCAATTTATTAAAAAGCGTCGACTTCCCTACATTCGGACGGCCGACGACTGCTACCGTTGCTCTAGCCATGATTTCCTCCCAATATCGCATCTACCAAAGCGGAACCCTCAACCGGCAGTGCGATCACTTCTCTTTGCATTTGTTGTGATAAGTCGCCTAAG
>CAZFWK010000008.1:0-16306 GCA_964522555.1 uncultured Peptoniphilaceae bacterium
TGGAGCGGTCCTTCCGAGGAATTTTCCGGCGCCGGGATCGTCTCGATGATCTGGTCCAAGAACACCGACATCCCTTCTCCCATCTCTTCAGGAGAATGCCCCGCCATATGTCTTTTTGCCGATGTGAAGACGAATGGCGAGTCCGCATAGGATTCATCCGCATCGAGCGCGATGAAGAGCTCCAGCACCTCGTCTACGACCTCATGCGGCCTAGCATCCGGTCGGTCGATCTTGTTTACACACACGATCAGAGGCAAGTGCATGGAGAACGCGCGCCGGAGCACTACTTTGGTTTGCGGCATGACGCCTTCAAACGCATCGACGACCAGCACCACGCCGCTCGCCATCTTCAGCACGCGCTCCACTTCCCCGCCGAAATCGGCGTGACCGGGTGTGTCAATAATATTTAATTTATAGCCTTTGTAGTCGATTGCGGTGTTCTTCGCGAGAATCGTAATGCCCCGCTCTCGCTCGATATCGCCCGAGTCGAGCACGCGGTCTTGCACTTGTTGATTCTCATGAAACAAGCCGCTTTGGGTAAGCAAGCTGTCGACCAAGGTGGTTTTCCCGTGGTCAACGTGTGCGATGATCGCGATGTTTCGTATATTGTGATTCATGTATTTCCTCATTTCGTTTAATTTGACATTTCATTGTAACACATTTATGCTCGCACAAAAAAAGCAGGTGCTTTTTTCTGAAAGAATCGGAAAAAGCCTGCTTTCTAACGATCCGAATGGGAAAGTACGGCGGTTATCCAATTGTCGTTCACCTGCACGGTGTCCGCGAGTCGCTTAACAATCATCAGCCCTCTGCCGGAACAACTGCAAAGGTCGGTCGGGTCCTCGCAGTCGATTTCGAAACCTGCGCCTTCATCTCGTACCGAGAGCACGATCTCTCTTTCCTCTAAATACAACTTGACAAAGATCTGCTTATTCTGATTGGCCCGATTCCCGTGCTCGTAGCTGTTGATCAAAAGCTCACTTAAGACCAATCGCAAGTCGAAAAGCGTCGCTTCGTCTAAGCTCAGCTTTTCCAATGTATGAATTAAATGTCCGGTAAGCGCTTGAATCGATCGGAGATTTCCTTTCAAGCATCCTTCGTAATGGTATCGCATAGTATCACCTTTTAGTAGTAGTAAATCATTCTTACCCTTTTTCATGCGGGATTAACAGTTTTTTACAGGATCGAAACCAAAATTTCAACGTTTTCTTATTGGTCATCGGTCACTCTCCTCTTTACTTTTTCTCAAAATCCAGTAAAATAGAAGTATCAGGTCAGAAAGGAGAATTACGGATGGAAAAGTGGGTATGTGAACCATGCGGATACGTATATGATCCCGAAGTAGGCGATCCCGACGGCGGTATCGCACCGGGAACGGCTTTCGAAGATATTCCGGAGGATTGGGTTTGCCCGGTCTGCGGAGCTACGAAAGATATGTTTGCAAAAGAGTAAAAAAGTAAAAGCTGTCTCATGCAAAATGAGGCAGCTTTTTTTATGCATCTTCCCCTTCGGGAGCCGCGTGTTCGAATATTTTGTCTCGTAAAAGAAAGATACTGTCCTTATCCATCGTGGAGACCGGAAAGATCCGATTGCTCGGAAGCCCGAGCTTCTCTCGAAAGGCACGCGCATTTTTCTGCCATACATTCGAAGAGATCTTGTCTCGTTTCGTCGCTGCAACCACGAAGTCCAGCCCGGATTTGTGCAAGAGTGCGCTCATCTCAAGGTCGAGTGCGGTCGGTTCGTGGCGCGAGTCCACGAGTTGTACCACGAGCGCCAGCTCTTCCCGATGCTTTAGGTACCCCGTCATTTGCTTTTCCCAGTCGGCTCTTGTCGACTTTGCGGTCTGCGCATAGCCGTAGCCGGGAAGGTCGACAAAATAGAACGCTTCGTTCACGAGATAGAAGTTGATCGTGCGCGTTTTACCGGGTTTGCTGCTCGTATATGCGAGCTTCTTTCTTCCCAAGAGCGCGTTCAACAAGGAGGATTTCCCCACATTACTTCGCCCGACAAAGGCGATCTCTCGCAGCCCGTCTTGCGGGTACTGCGCGCTCGATGCCGTCATAAAGGCCAGGCGCGCCTCTTTAATCTTCGACAAAGGCGCGCTCCAATATTTCGCTGACATCTTCCACAAAATGGAAAGTCAATTCACTTTTGATATGGTCCGGTACGTCTTCCAGGTCCCTTTCGTTCTCTTTCGGCAAGAAAATTTCTTTGATCGCGTAGCGACTTGCCGCCAAGACTTTTTCTTTCACACCGCCGATCGGGAGTACTTTTCCGCGAAGAGTGATCTCGCCGGTCATCGCGATATCGGTTCTGACTTTCTTTTTCAACAATGCCGAAACGACCGCTACGGTAATCGTAACGCCGGCCGACGGTCCGTCTTTCGGGGTTGCGCCTTCCGGAACGTGAATATGCATGTCAAGTTCTTTGTGAAAGTCGGGGTCGATCCCGAATTGATCCGAGCGCGCCCGTACATACGAGATCGCGGCCATCGCCGATTCCTTCATGATGTCTCCAAGCGAACCCGTCAGCTGCAATTTCCCGGTACCGGGCATAGTGAGCGCTTCGATCCCCAGGATCTCACCGCCGACACTCGTCCAGGCGAGTCCCGTGACGACGCCGACTTGCGGTTCTCTCGGCTTCTCGTCGTCCAAGTAACGCTTCTTTCCGACCCAATCGGTGAGATTTTCTCTCGTGATTCGGATCACCGCGTCCGGTTCTTCCACGATCTTTTTAGCAGCTTTCCTGAGTGCTCTTGCGATCATACGCTCAAGCGAACGAACGCCGGCTTCTCTCGTATAGTACAAGATCATATCCTGCAGCGCTTCGTCGGAGATTTCCACATCGGATTTTTCCAAGCCGTGATACCCGATTTGCTTCGGGATCAGATGCCTTCTTGCGATATGCCACTTCTCGTCGTGTGTATAGCCGCTCAATCGGATGACTTCCATTCGGTCCTTTAACGGCTCGGGGATGTCCTCCAGATAGTTGGCGGTCGTCACGAAGAGGATATGCGAGAGGTCAAAAGGTACCTCCACATAGTGGTCGGCGAATGTGTTGTTTTGCTCCGGATCCAGTACTTCCAAAAGCGCACTGGCGGGGTCTCCGCGGTAGTCGCTCGCGAGTTTGTCGATCTCATCTAACAAAAACACCGGATTGTTCACTTTTGACTGGATTAAGAGCTGAATGACCCTTCCCGGCATCGAGCCGATATAGGTCTTTCTGTGCCCTCTGATTTCCGCTTCATCTCGAACGCCGCCTAAGCTCATGCGAACGAAATTCCGATTCATCGCGCGCGCGATCGACTTGGCTACGCTGGTCTTCCCTACACCGGGAGGGCCCACGAGGCAGAGGATCGGGCTTCGCATCTTCGAGGCGAGTTTTTTGATCGCGATATACTCGAGGATGTGTTCCTTCACATCTTTCAGCCCGTAATGGTCTTCTTCCAAAATGGCTTCGGCGGTTTTCAGATCGATCTTGTCTTTGGTGGACTGATTCCAGGGCAAGTCAAAAATAACATCGAGATACGATCTCGACACCTGAAACTCCGGAGACTGCGTGGAGAGCTGCTTTAATCGAGAGATTTCTTTTGCGATTTTTTCTTTGGTTTCCTTCGGAATCCGGAGTTTTGCAAGTTTTTCTTCGTATTCTATGATAAAACTGTCCGCGTCCTCGTCTTCACCGAGTTCTCTTCGGATCGCGGAAATCTGTTCTTTCAAATAGTATTCTTTTTGTACCTGATCGATTTGCGTTTGTACCCGTTTCGAGATCTCATCTTCAATCTGCAACAATTCGATTTCTTTTTGCAGGATTTGATGGGTCTTTTCGAGTCTTTTGTAGATATCAAGCTCAGACAAAATCGCGGCGTAGTCATCGTCGCGAAGGCCGATATACGAAGCGATCACATCGCATAGCCTGCCGGGATCGTCGATATCCGCAAGGCCCAGCATCATCTCTTGCCCCATGCTCGGATTGAACTCCAAGTACTCCTTCATATCGGAGAGGACAAGGCGTGTGGCAGCTTCCAAGATCTTCGTAATTTCGATCGTCTCTTCTTGCTCGTACACTTTTCCTTCAGCTTGGTAGTATCGGCGCCTGAGATTCAGTTTGTCGATGGAGACTCGGTGCATTCCCTCTACCAAAACGCGTGTGCTTCCGTTCGGCAACTTTAGGGTCTGTTTGATATTGGCGATGACGCCCATCGGATAAAGGTCCTTCTTCGTGGGTTTTTCCACTTTATAGTCATTTTGGGTACACAAAATAACCGGGGAGTCCTTTAAGAGCGCCTCGTCTAAAGATAATAGGGATTTTTGTCTCCCGATATCGAAATGGATCACCATATGCGGGAACATATAGATGCCCCGCAAAGGGATCAACGGCAAATCATATCCTGTCACTTGATATGGGTCTTGTTTCATGAATCTCCTTACCGCTAAGACGCGGTCTCTTTTTTCTCTTTCAACTTCGGTTTTTCTGCGTATACGAGTTTCGGTTCTTTGCGGTTTGTGATGACATCCTCCGTCACATAGCATTTGGTGAGGTCTTCACAGGAGGGAATTTCAAACATCGTCTCGAGAAGGCTCTCTTCCACGATCGATTTGAGTCCCCGCGCTCCCGTCTTTCTCGCGTACGCCTTTTCCGCGATGGCGCGAAGTGCCTTTTCATCAAATTCGAGTTCAACCTGATCCATCGCAAATAGGGCTTTATATTGTTTGACCAAAGCATTCTTCGGTTCCGACAGGATCCGTATCAAGGTAGGCACATCGAGCGCTTCCAAGCTTACGACGACCGGGATTCTTCCGACAAATTCCGGGATCATCCCGTATTGCAGCAGATCCTCCGGCTCCAATCCTTTCAGGATCTCGCCGATATTCTTGTCTTCTTTCGCCTGTACATCTGCGCCGAAGCCCATCGTGCTCTTTTGGCCGCGGGTTTCAATCATCTTTTCGATGCCTTCAAAGGCGCCTCCCACGATAAAGAGAATATTGGTGGTATCCACTTGAATATACTCTTGCTGCGGGTGCTTCCTTCCGCCCTGCGGCGGGACATTGGCGGTCGTGCCTTCGATGATCTTTAAGAGCGCCTGCTGGACGCCCTCGCCGCTTACATCTCTCGTGATCGAGGGATTCGCGGACTTTCTTGTGACCTTGTCGATTTCGTCGATATAAATGATGCCTCGCTCCGCGCGCTCGATATCGTAATCGGCGGCTTGCACGAGTTTCAAAACGACATTCTCGACATCCTCCCCGACATAGCCCGCTTCCGTCAAGCTGGTCGCGTCCGCAATCGCGAACGGTACATCCAGTATCTTCGCTAGCGTCTGCGCGAGCATGGTCTTTCCGGAGCCGGTCGGTCCGATGAGCATAATATTGCTCTTTTGGATCAGAACATCGTCGTCGGTAAGCGTTTGGTCGATTCTTTTATAGTGATTGTAAACGGCTACGGAAAGCGCCTTTTTCGCGCTTTCCTGGCCGATCACATACGAGTCTAAGATCTCTTTAATCTGCTTCGGTTTGGGGACATCTCTCCATTCCATTTCTTCGGGGAGATCTTCCTGCTCGATGATATCCATGCAAAGCTGGATGCATTCGTCGCAGATAAACACATTGGGTCCCGAGATGATCCGCTTTACCTCGTTTTGCGTCTTCCCGCAAAACGAGCAAGCGATGTCCTTATCGTATAAATGCGCCATCTTATTCGCTTCGTTCTATGACTTCGTCGATGATGCCGTACTCTTTTCCCTCTTGAGCGGTCATATAGAAGTCGCGATCCGTGTCTCTGGCGATTTTCTCATACGGTTGGCCGGTCTTTTCCGCCAAAATTTCGTTGATTCTTTGGCGTACCATCATGATTTTTTCCGCTTGGATTCGGATATCTTCGGCTTGGCCTTGTGCTCCGCCGAGCGGTTGGTGGATCATGATGTCCGCATTCGGGAGTGCGAACCTCTTGCCGGCAGCTCCTGCTGCCAAAAGGAATGCGCCCATCGAAGCCGCTTGTCCGATGCAAATCGTCGATACATCCGGCTTGATATATTGCATCGTGTCGTAAATCGCCATGCCTGCGGTGATTACGCCGCCGGGCGAGTTGATATAGATCTGAATGTCTTTGGAAGGGTCTTCCGCTTCCAAAAAGAGCAATTGCGCGACGACGAGATCGGCCGTAATATTGTTGATCTCCCCGCTGATGAATATTATTCTCTCTTTCAGCAGGCGCGAATAAATATCGTAGGATCTCTCCCCGCGATTGGTCTGCTCGATTACCATTGGGACTAATGCCATTGTTACCTCCTTATTCCAAAGAGGGCAGCGATTATTCCTGACCCTCTTCTTGCGCCGTTTCGGGCGCGTCGTGTGCGTGGTCATGATCGTGGTCGTGATCATGGTCGTGGTCGTGATCGTGTAGGTTCTCTACCTCAATAAAGTTGACTTCGGCAACCAGTGCTTCGATCGCCTTTTGGATCTTCATATTTTCCGCAAGCATGTCGTGACGGTTTTCCGTCAAGAATGTGCGATATTCTTCTCTTTTGTCTTCGTTCATCGTGAGGAGAAGCTCTTCGATTTTTTCTTCGAGTTCTTCTTCTGTCACTTCGATTGCAAGCTGATCCTTAAGAGCTTCCAATAAAAGGTCGGCTTGGAGTCGTTTCTCCGCTTTCGGAGTGAGTTCTTCGCGGATATTTGTCTCCGATTTTTGGAGAATACTCATATACTGTTCCATCGAAATTCCCATTTGTTGCATATCGCGGGCCATTTCTTGGAACTCGTGGTCGATTTGGTGCTCGATCATGGAATTGGGGATGGAGAGTTCGGATACTTCGATCAATTTCTCGATCGCGGCATTCTCTTTTTCGATCTTGATTCGCTTGTCGAGCTCTTCTTGGAGATTTTGTCGGATGTCGGCCTTGTAGGCTTCCAATGTATCGAATTCGCTCACATCGATTGCGAAGTCGTCATCTAATTCTGGCAATTGCTTGACCTTCAGCGCCTTAATCGTTACGTCAAATCGCGCGTCTTTGCCTGCCATAGGCTCTCGATAATTTTCCGGGAAGGTCACTTGGATCGAGAAAGACTCTCCTACCGAATGCCCTTCGACCTGCTCTTCGAAGCCCGGAATAAACGAACCGGATCCCAAGGTCAGCTCGTAGTCTTCGGCTTTTCCGCCGTCGAATGCGACATCGTCGAGGAAGCCTTCGTAGTCGATCGTCGCGATATCGTCCTTTTGTGCCGGGCGATCTTCCACAGGGATCACGCGTGCGTTGGCGTCTCTTTGCTCGTCCAGTTTGCGGGTGATTTCCTCTTCCGTGACTTCATACTTCGCGATTTCGACATCTACACCCTTGTATTCGCCCAAAACCGGCTCCGGTTTCAGGTCGACCGTAAATTTGAGTTTTACATCGGCACCCTTTTCGATGTCGTCGACATCGACATCAGGTTGCGATACGGGATTAAGCGAGAGCTCTTCCACCGCCGCTTCAAATGCGACCGGCAATACTTCGTTTAGCGCATCTTCGTAAAACAGGCTTTCCCCATAGCTTCTTTCGAGGAGCTTTCTAGGCGCTTTCCCCTTGCGAAAGCCGGGGAGGCTGAAGTGATGACGATTCTTCTTGTACGCCGATTCGATCGCACGGTTAAAATCTTCTGCCGGAATTTCTGCGGTAAAAACCGCTTGATTATTTTCTTTTGACACTAATACTGCACTCATTGCAATAGCCTCCTAAATACATACTCTAATATCATAGTATACCACATTTCGTCTTTTTCCCAACATATGAGCTTGAGTGAAAAAAGGACTCCCTCGTAAACGCACGAGAAAGCCCTTCAGCTTATTTCAAAAACAGATAAAACAATAGGAAAGAAAGTACGATCACGCCCGCTCCCGCGAACACGAAGGGCAGGATGACCTGATACCCCGCGATGATCATGGCGAGAAGATCTTTCTTCGTGAACTCGAACGGTTCCTCCTCGTTCATCTCTTCCACGATCTCTCGGGCTTCGGCCTCTCTTTGCCGAATCGGCTTTCTAAGCTCCTTTGATTTCTTCCGCGAAGTGGCAGCTGACAAAGTGTTCCCCTCCCAGGTCACGCCATTGCGGGACTTCGACCTCGCAACGGTCCTTCTTATATAGGCAACGGGTGTGGAATTTGCAGCCGGACGGCGGATTCGCAGGGCTTGGTATATCTCCTTGCAGCAAAATCCTCTTTCTCTTCACTTTCGGATCCGGAAGCGGAATGGCGGATAAAAGCGCCTGCGTATACGGATGCATCGGATTCGAGAAGAGTTCTTCTCTGGGCGCAAGCTCCATCATCGTGCCCAAGTACATGACGCCGACCCTGTGGCTAATATAGCGTACCACACTCAAGTCATGCGAGATGAACATATACGAGAACCCGTGCTCTTGCTGCAGATCGGTCAAGAGATTGATGATCTGTGATTGAATCGACACGTCCAAAGCCGAAACCGGTTCATCCGCGATGATGAAGGATGGATTGAGCGCAAGCGCTCTTGCGATCCCGATTCTTTGGCGCTGTCCGCCCGAGAACTCGTGGGGGAAGCGGTTCATGTGGTACTTTGCCAGTCCGCATCGCCTGATTACTTCAGTGATATATTCGTCCAGTTCTTTGCCTTTTTTATAAATATTGTGCTCCGTCAACCCTTCCGAAACGATGCTCGAAACATTCATTCTCGGGTTCAGCGAACTGTACGGGTCTTGGAAGATGATCTGCATTTCTTTTCTGAGTTCTTTGAGTTCGTCCGCGGGGATATCGAAGATGGACTTCCCTTTGTAATGAACCGATCCCGATGTGGGCTCCAAGAGTTTCAGGATGGTACGCCCCAGTGTCGACTTTCCGCAGCCGGACTCGCCCACGATCCCTAGGGTTTCGCCTTCGTAAATGTCGAATGAAACGTCATCCACTGCTTTTACATTGCCGACTACTTTTCTCAACATTCCCTGTGTTATCGGGAAGTATTTCTTGAGATTTCGTACCTCGAGTATGACTTTACGCTCTTCGGATTGCATCTCGAACCTCCTCTGCATGGTGGCATCGGACCTTATGCCCGGACTCGACTTCTCTGAGTTCCGGCATTTCCTTTTGGCAAATCTCGGTGCGATACTTGCAGCGCGGGTGGAAATAGCAACCGCCCGGCAAATACAACGGGTTGGGCACCGTACCCTCAATCGTTTCGAGGCGATCTTTTCCGATGTTTAAAGAAGGAATCGACTGCATCAGCCCGATCGTATAGGGGTGCATGGGTCTGTCGAACAAATCGACGACATTCGCGTCTTCCACGACTTTACCGGCGTACATGACGATGACGTGGTCACTCATCTCCGCTACGACTGCGAGGTCATGCGTGATCAGCATGATCGCCGTATTAAGCCTTGTCTTCAGTTCGTTCATCAGATCCAAGATCTGCGCTTGAATGGTTACGTCCAGAGCCGTCGTCGGCTCGTCTGCGATTAAGAGCTTGGGCTCGCAAGCCAAGGCCATCGCGATCATGACGCGTTGGCGCATGCCGCCCGAGAGTTGGTGCGGATATTCTGTCAAGATCTTTTCCGCCCTCGGAATGTTTACGAGTTTGAGCATCTCGCAGGCTCTCGTCATCGCCTGCTCTTCGTTCATATCTTGATGCAGGATCAGGGCTTCCGAGATTTGCTCTCCTACCGTAAATACCGGGTTGAGCGAAGTCATCGGCTCCTGAAAGATCATGGAGATGTCGTTTCCTCGGATCTTGCGCATTTGCGCGTCCGTCGCTTTGGTGAGGTCTTTTCCTTCAAAGAGAACCTCGCCTCCCGCAATTCTTCCCGGCGGCGACGGGATCAAACGAAGGATCGACATCGAGGTGACGGACTTCCCGCATCCGGACTCTCCTACGATCCCGATGGTTTCGCCGGCGTTCACGGAAAAGTCTACCCCGTCAACCGCCTTTACGACGCCGTCGTCGGAGTCAAAATACGTTTTTAGGTCTTTTACTACTAAAAGTTTTTCCAAGTGAAAGCTCCTTACTTCGATTTCGGGTCGATCGCGTCCCGCATCCCGTCACCGATGAGATTGATACTCATAACCGTGAGGAAGATCGCGAGTCCCGGCGGTACCCATAACCAGAGTCTATGTTGCAAGTTGAACATCTTCGAACCTGCGTTGATCAGATTTCCCCAGGTAGGCGTGCTGGGCGGAACCCCTAAGCCTAAGAACGAAAGTCCGGCTTCGGAAAGGATCGCTCCTGCCATGCCGATCGTCGCATTTACGATAATATACGCAACCGTATTGGGGAGTAAGTGTCTTGTGATAATGCGCGTGTCTCGTACGCCGAGCGCTCTAGCTGCTTGGACGAATTCCATTTCGCGAAGTGACAAGATCTGCCCGCGAATCATTCTGGCCAAGCCCGGCCAAGAAAGTAAACCGATTAATCCGATTACGACTAGCAGTTTTTGGTTGGATGTAACCTTCGAACCCAATACGGCCGATACGGTGATCGCAAGCGGGGTAAAGGGAAACGACTGTACGATTTCCAAAAAGCGCATGAGCAAATTGTCGATCCATCCGCCGTAGTAGCCGGCGATTCCGCCTACCAACATCCCGATGATGACTTGAATACCGACGGCGACGATCCCTACCAAGAGCGAAACTTGTCCGCCTTGCATGAGTCTTGCAAACATATCGCGGCCGGCGGCGTCCGTTCCGAGCCAGAAGTCGGAAGAAGGCGGCGCATTTCGGAAAGCGCGGTTGACTTTGACTGAAGCGTTTGCGTCGCCGAAGATCGCGAATGCTACGACCAAAAGTACGATCGTAAGGAGAATCGCCAGACCCAGTACCGCGATTTTTCGCTTAAAGAATCTTCTTCGGATCAGCATGCCGGGGGTGTAGATTTTTTGGCTCGCTTCGGCTTCGGAGATCAAAAGCGCATTGTCGTCGACAAAGGCTTCCGCGGATCTTTGTACTTCGACGCGGTTGTCCTGATCCACCGAAGGTGTTTTTATGATTTCGTGCGGCGCCTCACCGGGAGTTGTCGCATCGATTTTTTTCTTATTCATGTCTTTGGGATCCATAGCGCACCTATTCCATTTTTACGCGCGGGTCAACCAGCGCATAGCCGATGTCCGCAAAGAGGTTTCCCATCAAGGTCAAAAATGCAAAGAAGACATTCAGTGCCATGACGAGGTTGTAGTCGCGGTCAAATACCGCTGTAATCAGCATATTCCCGATCCCGGGCCACATAAAGGTTCTTTCCAAAATGGCAGCTCCCGAGAAGAGTGCGGGGATCGATGCGCCGATGAGGGTAATGATCGGGATCAAAGCATTTCGAAACGCATGCTTGTAGATGACGACCTTTTCACTTAATCCCTTTGAGCGCGCCGTACGCACATAGTCCTGTTTGATGACTTCGAGCATACTCGTCCGCGTATAGCGGATCGTAGAGGCCAGAGAGCCCAATGTCAGAACTGTTGCGGGCAATATAATGTGCTTCATGACATCCAAAAATTGCGTAATTCCCGTGGCGTTCAATCCCGGGGTCTGTTTCCCGGAGAACGGCAGCCACTGAAGCCGGGCCGCAAAGAAGTAGATCAGCAGTAGACCGAAGAAGAACGACGGCATCGAAATTCCGATAATCGAAAAGACCGTCCAAAATGAGTCAAATACGGAATACTGCTTTACCGCCGATACGATGCCGATCGGAATCGAGATCAAAAAGGCCAGTAAGTAGACGACGATATTGAGTAGAAAGGTATTCCAAAGTCGTTCGGGTACCACGTCGATGACCGGTTGTAAAAATTTGGACGAAACGCCGAAGTTCCCTGTGAGTACACGCCCCAACCACTTTGCATATTGCAGAGGGATCGAGTCGTTTAAGCCAAGTGCTTCTCTTTGTAGTTCGATCGACTCGCGCGTTGCATTGGGGTCGAGCCCCATTCCGATCGAGTCACCGGGGGCCAATTTCATAATCCCGAAGATCACGATGGAGATGATCAACAATACCGGGATCATGTGCAAAAGTCTTTTAATAATATACTTAACCATGATTTGGTCTCCTTATTTTAGTCGAAGCGTACCTGATGACGGAAGCAAACCCGGATTTCTCCGGGTTTGCCTTCATCAGATGATCGCGGATTAATCGACCAATTCGAGGTTCAGGATGATTTCCGGATTTGTCCATTTCAGGAACGGTGCGGTTTCCCACCCTTTTACTCTCGTGTTAACCAACTGCCAGTTTTCGCGCATATAGACCGGGATATAGGGGAGCTCATCGTTCCAGAGTTTACCCCACTCCGTATAGATTTCGAGTCGTTTTGCTTGATCGAATTCTTTTTCGCCTTCTTCCAGTAAGCGGTCATTTTCCGGATTGTTGAATCCGACGGAGTTGTTTCCGCCAACGCCGATGTTTTCACTGTGGAAAGTCTGACGTGGTGACGGGTCTAATACGAGCGACCAAGCCATGGTGTACATGTCGAAGTCTCTGTCTTCATAGATCTTCTTGGAGAATCCGGCAAACTCTTGGAATGTCTCTTGGATTTCTACGCCGATTTGTGACCATTCGTCCTTCAGGATCGATACGAGGAGTTCTGTCCACTCGGTATCGGTATAGGTTTCAAATTTGAAGCTCAATTTGTTGGTTCCGTCGGTGCGAACGCCCGATCCGTCATCCATATACCCTACGGATTCAAGAAGTTCGATCGCCTTATCGGGATTGTATTCGTATTTGTTGAGGCTTGCTTCGAGTTCGTCGGAGAATACCCAGCTTACGCGTGCAAACGGGACATTCGGTACAACTGCCGAACCTTGGAAGAAGTCTTCTACGAACGCATAGCGGTCAAAACCGTATACAAGCGCTTGACGTACTTCTTTCTTCGCCAAGGACGGATTGTCCATGTTCAGTCCGATATACGCATAGCCGTTGTTGTCGTAGCGGATCAGCTCCGAAAAATCTGCCATTCCTTCGATGACTTGCAGGTTTTCCGGTGTGTTTTCAACCCCTTCCAACGCGTCGAATTCACCATTGTTGAATGCTTCGAGTTGGGTTTCTTTTACGCTGAAGCGAAGAATCATATTTTCGATCTTCGGTGCGCCGCCAAAGTAATTCGGGTTGGCTTTCAGTTCGATAAATTCACCTGCTGCGAGGTTTTCGAAGGTGTACATTCCGGCTCCAACCGGTGTGCCGTGTTTTTCGGTCATAGTGGAGAGATTGCCCGGCTCATAGTCGTAAATATGCGCCGGTAGAATGGCGAAGTTCGCGTTTACGAGGTTCTTAACATTCGCTTCCGTAAAGTTAAAGGTAACTTCGTAATCTCCGTTTGCAACGACACCTTTGTATTCAGCCGGTTCGCCTGTCGGGGCTTCGGTTGCTTCCGTCGCTTCGGTTTCGCCTTCGGTTTCCCCTTCAGCCGGTTCTGTAGCAGCTACTGCGATCGAATTCTTGTACTCATCGTAGCCTTCGAGTGCTGCCGGAATATAGCTGTAACGACCTTGATAGCTTGGGTCTGCCATCGCTTTGTACGTAAAGACGACGTCTTTTGCCGTGAGCGGAGTTCCGTCCGAGAATTTTACATCTTCTCTGAGCTTAAAGGTGATTTGCTTTTGGTCTTCCGAGATTTCCCAGCTTTCCGCAACGGACGGCAGGATGTCGCCGGCTTCGTTATTCGTCAACAAGGATGCGAATACGAGCTCGATGACATAAGCATCATACGCGGTCGAGTAATAGATCGGGTTGAATACGCCGGTCGTTTCCGGGATTCCAACAATCGTGTTGGCGGCATTTGCACGAGCGGATGCCGGGTTTGCGCCAGCCGGTGCCGGTTCGTCTTCTGCGCCTTCAGCCGCTTCCGTTGTGCCGGTCGCTTCCGTAGCGCCTGCTTCTGTTGCAGCTCCTTCGGTTTTCGCTGGCTGTGTGCAGGCTGCGAACAGCATCGACAAAGCGAGCAACATCGCAAGCAGTACTACATACTTTCTCTTCATCAAGGTAATTCCCCCTTTTTTTGTTTTCCGACTTACTTGTCGGCATCTCGCGGGAGTGTTTTCCCTCACGCAAGTTATTGATATTATAGAGCATTTTGACAAAAATATCAATGACTTGCCCTGTTTTTCGTGATTTGTCATGTATATATATACATAATTTCGACTCGAGAAAGATTCTTCAAAGCCTTTCCGATTGTGAAACTTCCTGCATAAGATATCGATTTCCGTTGAAAAACCGCCTGACACAAGGCGGCTTTTTCGCTTTTAATCTATAGATATTATTGTTAATTCAACTTGGCAACTTTGTAAGTTCTTTGAATAATGTTGGCTTAAAAAGATATTACAATGCCGCCTTGGTTCGCGTACATACTGCTCAGGACTTTCATAGCGGTCGTCTCGATGTGGGCAAAGTCGTATTTTTCCTCGATCATCTTGCGAACTTGATCTGCTACAGCCTTTGCATTGCAGTGCGAAATGAACAGGATACGCTCTTTACAATTGGCGCCTTGCTCCCCAATTGCCGCGATCAATTTTTCGTATGCGTTCTTTTTTCCCCTTGCCATTTGATACATCGTGATCTCGCCGTCAGGCGCATGCATGACAGGCATCATGGAAAGCGCGCTCGCAATCGCCCCTTTAAATCGGCCGATCCTTCCGTTTTTGATGAGATTGTCGAGGCTTTCCAGTACGAAAAGCGTAAACGAGGTTTCGATCTCCGCTTCCACTTCTTCCACGATTTCTGCAAAAGAAAGCCCTTTGGCAATTCGATCCGCGATCTTTTTCCCGATGAGGGTCTCTCCGCAAACGGCCGATTTGGAGTCAAACACATGGATTTTCCCAAGTCCTTGCTCCTCCGCCATCTGCTTGGCGAGGATCGCGTTATTATACGATGCGCTCAGCTTGGAAGAGAGCGTCACGACAAACACTTCGTCGGCTCCCCGATAGCTTTCCAAATACGCCCCCGGGGTTGGCGCGGCGGACTTCGGTGCATCCGGATAGGCTTTCATCGTCTTAAGAAATTCCGGTAGATCGACCGAACCGTCGTCGACGAAAGTCTCATCGCCGATATCCACCGAAAACGGAACAAAAGTGACTTCGAATTCTTCTTTGATCGCTTCGTTTTGTTCCAGCGAGCTGTCTGCTACGATTTTTCTGATCATGATCCGAACCTCTCTTCTATGAGTACGGCGAGTTCCTTGGCGTCGGAATTCATGCGTTCAAGGTCATCGCCTTCGAGCATGACCCGAACTAAAGGTTCCGTACCGGAAGGGCGGATTAATACACGGCCCGCTCCGCTGTACGATTGTTCGAGCGCATCGATTTTGGATTGAATGACGTCGTCATCTGTGTAGTCGTTCTTTTTTTCCGGAAGTACGCGCGCGTTCACCAGCACTTGCGGATACGAGTGCATCAGTTGGTTCAGTTGGCTCATCGCAATTTTTTCCGTTAAAAGGAGCTCTACGAGTTTTAATGCGGTAAGAAGTCCATCTCCCGTCGTGTTGTGTGCCAGAAAAATGATGTGCCCCGATTGCTCTCCGCCTAACACATACCCTAAGCGTCTCATATCTTCGAGCACATAGCGGTCGCCTACACTCGACTTTACAAGATCAATTCCTTCTTTTTTGCAGTATTGGTCGAGGCCGATATTCGTCATAACAGTTCCTACGATCCCGGGCCCTGCCAGCGTTCCTTGCTTTTTCATATGACCGCCGATCGCCGCGAGAATATGGTCTCCGTCCATCACTTCGCCCAGTTCGTCGACCGCGATGACGCGGTCGCCGTCGCCGTCAAACGAAAATCCGGCGGCACTCTTGCTTTTTTTGACCAAAGTTTGGATGATGGAAGGATTGGTGGACCCGCAGTTGTCGTTGATATTCATGCCATCGGGTTCTCGATTCGTCACGATGACGGTAGCTCCGAGTTCTTCGAAAACTTCCGGCGCGATATTGGAGTTGGCTCCATGCCCGCAGTCGAGGGCGACCGTCACCCCGAGTAGGCTTGTGGAAATGGCGGATTTCAGGAACTCTTTGTAACGATGACCGGCATCCGGGACCGGATACACGGAGCCGATATCTTTGCCTGTGAGCGGTTCATTTTCCGCCGGATGGTCGATATGTTGTTCGATCTCTTCTTCTACTTCGTCCGCGAGTTTATATCCGTCGCCGCCGAAGATTTTGATTCCGTTGTACTCGCCCGGATTGTGGGAAGCGGAGATTACAATGCCCGCACAAGCATCCGACGTACGTGTCAGATACGCGACGCCCGGCGTGGGAATCACGCCCAAAGTGTAGACGTCGAGCCCGCCGGCGGTAAGACCCGCAATGAGCGCCGCTTCGAGCATATCGCCCGATTTTCTCGT
>CAZFWK010000008.1:16316-29206 GCA_964522555.1 uncultured Peptoniphilaceae bacterium
TTCCGATGTATACATCTCTTTGTGTCGGGCTAGCGAGCACTTCTGCTGTAGCCAGACCGACTCGGTAGGCCATTACAGGTGTAAGTTGCGTGCCCGCAATGCCCCTGATTCCGTCCGTTCCAAAATATTTAGCCATCTATTTCCTCCTCGTTTGCGATATGATTTCTTGTAATAATATTTTTTTATGATTTTGATCGGGATTTTCCGATACGGTTTCCAAGGCCCACCGGAGCCAGTGTCCGATCTCTTTTCCCTCTGGAATTCCAACTGCAAGCAAGTCGTTTCCGTCAATTGCGAGCTGATTTTGTAAATACGGTTCCTCTTTGGTGAGAATTTCTTCTAAGAGCGCTCGACCTTCTGCAATATTTGAAATGCCTTGATTGGATGCGCACCTGCAGTCCGCTTCTTGTAATAAAAAGAGTTTCTCAAGTGTTTCGACCGGCATTTTTTGCATGAGTCGTTTCAGCGATTTCTTTGAGTATGGATTGCAATTGGCCATATGGCGTTCGATCAGAACCCCGACCTCTTCGATCCTCTCATTCGGCGCTTTCAGCCTTTGTAAAACGGTATTCGAGTGCGCTTTCGAGAGCTTATCGTGCCCGTAAAATCGACCGATTCCGTCTTCTCCGATCACTTTGGTCTCGAGTTTCCCCGCGTCGTGCAAGAGCGCTGCCCACCGAAGGGGCAGGATCGGTTCCGTTTGATCCAACACGCATAAGGTGTGGTCATATAACGATAAGTGATGATACGGAGAATCCTGAGAAAACCCGATCATCCCCGAGATCTCCGGCAATAACAGCGGGAGGACTTCCGTTTCTTCCATCAACCGAATCGCGACCGAAGGCTTCTTCGATAAGAGCATCTTATCGAGCTCGATCCGTATCCGTTCCGCGCTGATCTTCAGCAGATCCGCAGCTTGCGCTTTGCAGGCATCCAAAAAGGACGCATCAGCCGTAAGAGAAAACACCGACGCAAAGCGGATTCCTCGTAAAATTCGAAGCGCATCTTCTGCAAGCCTTTCTCGCGCAGCGCCTACGGTCCGCAGTATCCCGCTTTTCAGATCTTCACGACCGGAAAAAGGATCGACGAGACCGCGGGAGGGATTCCACGCCATGGCATTCATCGTGAAATCTCTGCGCGAAAGGTCGTCGGTGAGGTTTTTCGTAAAGTGCACCTCAGACGGATGGCGACTGTCTACATAGTCGCTCTCCTTTCGGTACGTGGTGATTTCGATGGTCATGGTCGGAAACACAACCGCAACCGTGCCATACTTCGCCCCCACTTGTATGCAGGTATAGTCACTAAAAACGCGCAACAGGTCAGAAGGCTCCGCCCGTGTCGTAATGTCGTAGTCTACAGGCTCCAACCCAAGGAATCGATCCCGGACGCAGCCCCCCACCAGAAAAGCCTCAAAGCCCGATGATTCCAAAAGCTCCAACGCCATGATTACATCTCTGGGAAGGTCCGCTATCATCTGTTTTCGCCTCCGATTGCCCTTTCAGTATCCTGAATCGCAATAAAAAAATGAATTTGTGATTGTTTTCTATTATAACATAGGGCAACGGAAAATTATCGTTCAACAAGTGATTTCCCCAATCGCGATCTAAGCGAATCGCGTAACCCCAAGTTCATGAACCAAAAATTAAAAAGCGACACTCGCGTGCCGCTTCTTACTCACTATGCTTCTTGAAGCGAAGCCTTCACAAATTGCTTCCCCGCCTCGATCGCCTGTTCATTAATCGGCTTGAGCGCCGCTCTCTTCTCGCCGAAGACTTTCGTAAAAACTTCCATGACCGTCTCCGACTTCACGATCTTCGCGTGCTCCAAAACCGCGCCCAGCATTACCATATTCGCGGTACGGCTATTCCCAATCTCCCGATCGGCAATCTCGTTTACCGGGATATAGATGGCTCGGACGTCTGTGCGCTTCACTTTCGCCGTTGCAAGAGATTCGTTGATGAAGAGCGTCGCGTTCGGTGCCGCATGCTCTTCGAACCGATGCAACGCCGCTTCGTTCATAAAGACGCCGATATCGTACTTCGCGATATTCGGAGCGCCGATGGGATCGTCCGAGACGATTACGGAACAGTTTGCCGTACCGCCGCGCATTTCAGGTCCGTAAGACGGTAGCCAGGAAACATGCTTCCCCTCTGTCATCCCGGCATACGCGACGAGCTGCCCCATTGCCATAATCCCTTGTCCTCCGAAACCCGCCATTATGATCTTCGTTTCCATCAGACTTCCTCCCTCTCATCTTTGAGTACGCCGAGCGGATAATACGGGATCATATTCTCCGTCACCCAGCCCATCGCCTCCGTGGGGTGAAGGCCCCAGTTGGTCGGACAAGTGGAAAGCACCTCTACGATGCCAAAGCCGCGTCCTTCGATCTGACATCGGAAGCAGTTGAGAATGGCCTTTTTCGCTTTTCTGATATTCGCCGGCGTATTGACCGCGACGCGTTCGACATACTTTGCGCCGTCGATCGTCGCGAGCAATTCCGACATGCGAATCGGATTGCCGCTATGCGCCACATCTCTCCCGCCGGGCGAAGTGGTGGTTTTTTGCCCGATCAGGCTCGTCGGTGCCATTTGGCCGCCCGTCATCCCATAGATCGCATTATTTACAAAGATCGTCGAGATCTTCTCTCCTCGATGCGCCGCATGCACGACTTCTGCCGTGCCGATCGATGCGAGGTCCCCATCTCCTTGATAAGTGAAGACGAAGTTGTCGGGCAGTACGCGTTTGATCCCGGTCGCGACTGCCGGTGCGCGCCCGTGTGCTGCCGCTTGCATATCGCAATTAAAGTACTGATAGCACATGACCGAGCAACCGACCGACGCCACGCCGATCGTTTTTTCGAGCACACCCAGTTCCACAAGGCTTTCCGCAACCAGTTTGTGGATCACGCCGTGCGTGCAACCCGGGCAATAGTGAGTTCGATTGTCGGTCAAGCCTTTTGATCGTTCGTAGATGACTGTCATCGGACTTCCTCCATCCTTTGTTTCGCTACTTCGCAGATATCGTCCGCAACGGGAATCATGCCCCCGTATCTTCCATAGTGGAACACGGGGATCTTGCCACGCACTCCGATTCTCACATCGTCGATCATCTGACCGGTGTTCATTTCGACCGTCAAGATCCCTTTCACGCGATCCGAAAGCCCGGCGAATGTCTCATAGGGGAACGGCCAGAGTGTGATCGGTCGAATCAATCCTACGCGATACCCTTCTGCGCGGAGCGATTCCATCGCAGTCGTGACAATTCTCGCTGTCGTTCCGAATGCCGTGAAGACGAAATCCGCATCTTCGATGCCGTCGGTTTCGACACGCACTTCGTTCTTTTCGATTTCATGATACTTTTTAATCAGTGTGTGATTGTGCTCTTCCATTAATTCCGGTTGTAAGTATAAGGAGTTGATGATATTCGGCTTTCTTTCGCCATTTGTCCCGGTCGTGGCCCATTCCTTTTTCGGAATTTCCACTTGATTCACTTCGGGAAATTCCACCGGCTCCATCATCTGCCCGAGTACGCCGTCTGCTGCGATCACGACGGGGTTTCGATACTTCTCAGCCAGGTCGAAACTCTGCATGACCAGTTCTACCAACTCTTGTACGCTCGCTGGTGCCAGCGCCAGGGTGCGATAGTCGCCATTTCCCCCACCTCTGGTGACTATAAAGTAGTCCGATTGGGCGGGCTGGATACTGCCCAATCCCGGTCCACCGCGCATGACGTCCACAACGACCGCCGGAAGCTCGGCACCGGCCAAATAAGTCATGCCTTCTTGCTTGAGCGCAAACCCGGGGGATGATGTGCTTGTCATCACGCGTGCTCCCGCCCCGCTCGCACCGTATACCATATTGATTGCGGCGATTTCCGATTCCGCTTGCAAAAACACACCGCCGACCATCGGCAGTTCTCTTGCCATATATTCGGGAAGTTCGCTTTGCGGCGTGATCGGATAACCGAAAAAGTACCGGCAACCGGCTGCAATCGCCGCGGCTCCGATGGCCTCATTGCCTTTCATCAGTATTTTGGTCATGCTTTCTCCTCCACTCTTTCCACCGTTATGACGGAATCGGGGCAGGTGATGGCGCAGTTCGCACATGCGATGCATTTCTCCATCTCGTCGATTCCCGCCGGATGATAGCCCGTTTCGTTCGTTTTCGTGAAGTCCAGTCGGATGATCTTTACCGGGCACACTTGGACACACAATTCGCATCCTTTGCATTCGTTTTCGTTAAACGTAACTTTTCCTCTAGCCATTTCTCTCCTCCTACAGCATCCACGACTCGCGTAAAGCGAGCGTGATCGGTAGCACCTTGTCGAGCCATTCGTTCGGTAAATCGTCAAGCAAATGCTTTAAACAGGCAATATATCGCACGGGAATCCCAAGCGCATCGGAAACTTCATCACACAGCGCTTGGCCGTAGCGAATATCTTCCGCGGTCGTTTCTTTCAGCATATGGGTGGAATTCACGAGTCCTGTCACGGGTAGCGAGGTAATCCCTTCAATTCGCTTGATAAATTCCGTAACCTGGGCCACGGTTTTCGTCTCCGAACGGTTTCGGTTGATCACGAAGAAGTGATCCACCCCTTGTTCAGCAAGCGTCTTCTTATAGCGACCCAACACTTTTGTGCCGTCGGGATTTCCGCCGATATCCATTACGAGCGCATAGCGCGAATCCTCCATCGGGCGCATTACTTCCGCAGAGACCGCCGGTACATCGAGGGAACTGAACTGCGCATTCCCCGAGATCAGTTCGATCCCGTGCGTCTCCAAGAGCGCTTGTCTTTCTCTCGATCGGAAATACGTATTGACGACATCGAGGTCGGCTATCGCCGTTTTTTCGTAATACGGCGCAATGGCCATTGCATAGTTGATCGCAAATTCCGTCTTACCGGAACCGTAATGTCCGGTTATGATACGGATTCTCTTGTCATTCGTGTAATCAGGCATACTCTCTCGCCTGCTCTTCTCCATTTTTCACACACAACGCTCCTAATGCCAGTGCCTCCAGTTCGTCTTCGCCCGGATATACTTCGACTTTCGCCATCCAACCAACTCGTTCTTTGATTTTCTCGGTAAAGGTCGAATCATATGCAATTCCGCCGGTCAAAAGGATCGCATCGATCTTTCCTTTTAGCACCGCAGCACAACCGGCAATTTCTTTCGAGACCTGATACGCCATCGCATCGTAAACGAGAGCCGCTTCGGAATCTCCTTTTTCGATCATAGCGCGAACGTCTCTTGCGTCCGCTGTATGAAAATAGGATACCAACCCACCTTCTCCGACAAAGCTCTTTCGTATCACTGCTTCGCTCAGCCCGGAGTGAAAGCAGGTTGTGATCACATCTCGCATGGGTAACCCCCCGCTTCTTTCGGGACTGAAAGGTCCGTCTCCGTTCAACGCATTATTCACGTCGACCACGCGCCCTTTTTCATGCGCTCCGACCGAAATGCCTCCGCCTAAGTGCGCGATAATGAGATTCATCTCTTCATATTTTCTACCCGACTCCTTCGCATGACGCTTCCCGATCGCCTTCTGGTTCAGCGCATGGAAGATGGAGATGCGTTCGATTCCCTTATAGCCGGATACGCGCGCGATTTCATCCATTTCGTCGACGACCACCGGGTCTACGATAAAGGCTTCCGTGCGATCCCCTGCAATCGCATCCGCAAGCAAGGCACCCAGGTTGGAGGCGTGCTCACCATATTTCGCCTGTCTGAAATCCTCCAACATCGCATCATTGACGCGATACGTACCACTCACGATCGGCTTCATCAACCCGCCACGTCCGACGACGCAATCGATGGATTTGATCGGAATGCCTTGCTCCCGGAGGGTCTCTTTTAAGAGTGCCAATCGAAAATCGAATTGATCATAGATCGTGGGATACGAAGCGAGCGACTCCGCCGAGTGGGTAATGCTATCCTCGAACACTTTCCGATCCTCTTCGAAGATGGCGATCTTGGTTGAGGTCGAACCCGGGTTGATCACGAGTATTCGATTCATACTACCCCTCCTTCGTGGCAAGCAGTACAGACAGGGCCATCGAATTGATTTTCGATTGGACGGAGTCGGCTCTCGATGTCAGCACAATCGGATGTGTACCTCCCAGAATCATGCCCGCCGCTTCGGCTCCTGCAAAGTATGTAAACGCTTTATAAAGAGCATTGCCCGTTTCGATTTGCGGTGCTAAGATGACATCTGCATCGCCGGCCACTTCGCTATCGATCCCTTTCAGATTTGCCGAATCCCCATCCACAATATTGTCGAAAGCGAGCGGACCGTCCACGATGCAATCTTGCAGATTTCCTTTTTCGTACTGTTCGACAAGATACCGGGCATCCAAAGTCGCTTGCATTTTTTCCGAAACGACTTCTTTTGCGGCTAAAATCGCGATCTTCGGCGTCTCGATCCCCATTGCATGACACAACGGAAGGATATTGGTCAGGATTTGTAATTTGGTTTCCGCATTCGGAGCGATATTCATCGCGGAATCGGTAAGAAAGAGCATCTTGTGATAAGCAGGAATTACAAATGCACCCACATGGCTCAAATTATTGCCTTTGAGCAATCCGTATTCTTTATTGAGCACTGCCTTCATGAGGACCGACGTATCGACCAGACCTTTCATGAGAACTTCGGCGCGCCCCGACGATACCAATTTCGTGGCGGTTACGGCAGCCTCTTCTTTATTTTTTGCATCTACATATTCGAAAACTAGATCCGGCGAGATCTGCTCAACAAGTTCTTTCGTTTTCTCGATCGGACCGACAAGAATCGCTTTCACGATGCCGACTTGCACCGCTTCGGCCACAGCTTCGATCACGGAGACTTCGTCCGCCATCGCGACGCATACGGTAACCGTCCGTCGCGTAAGCGCAAGATCGATGATTTGTTGAAAACTTTGAATCATTCCAAACCCCCTTTATCGTCTTGACTTCTCCTATGAGTGTATCACTTTCGGTTTTGAACTTCAAGGAATTTTTGAATTAGTATCCAGTGATAAAGGTTTTCATTGTCATATTTATACCGTTTTTCCAGATAATCATTCTACTCTGTACTTTTCATTGCGATAACGAATTTACTGGTCAGTTCGTATTTTATGCTGTTTTTCTATTCATTTACCGCTAATTCACCGATTCGCTCCATTAAAGGTATGATGTATTCTTTTTCAGATCAAATTTTTCTTCACCCCACAAAAAAAAACGGCCATAAATGACCGTTTCTTCATTCCGTCCCCGGAGAAGTTGTCGCGGACTCGGATATTGTGATCTCGATATTCGGTAATGCGCCGTCTTTGATGCTGATGCCCGTGATATTCTCCATTTGAATCGGTACGGTATGGGTACCCGCGGCAAGATTGTCCGCATTTACATACAATTGCACGGCTTTTTCGGTGAGCGCCTCGAGTGCTGCCTCATCTCCCGTCAATTGGATCATGATGGAGTTCCCGTCCGCCAGCTTTCCTTCGAGCCCGTTTTCCAAATTCTTGATCTCGATCGCCGATCGTCCGACGACAAAACTCTGCTCGATCGGAGTTCGTAACGTGTATGTGTAAACAATCGTCAGACTTTCGTCTTCCGCGATCCCTTCCGGTAACTGTAGCTGCACTGTCCTTTGCCCGGATTCAGTCATCTCCGCATAGTCGATCGGCGCGGTTCGCACATTCTTCAATTCCTTCACAAGTTCATCCGCCCCTTGTACGCGAATCGTGTTGGGTTCGAGCTTCTCCTGCAAGACGGTGACCCCCTCCGGCAGGGTTCCCGAGTGCGCAATCACGATCGGTACCTCTTTTACGCGTTTCACTTCAACCGACGCCACTGCGATCTCCTCTTGCGGTGTGATCCCCAGTACGGGCACACCGTCGCTATCCAGGAGCTTGATCTTCTGATTCGTCGTAAACGAGTCGGTCTTACCGGACAAATCCACATCGACCTCTGCCGAATGCACGCGGTTTGCGAGCGTGCGCGGCGCTTGGAAACTTACCATCTGTGGATCCACCGAAAAGGAGTATTTAAAATCTTCCGCCAAGGTTTCGTCGTTGTAGTGCGGTTTGATCTTGATGCTCCGCTCGACGATCTTTTCGATCGTAAAAAGAATGTCCCGATCACTCACCGCCACAACGGAAGTCCCCGCCGGTTGTTTGATGGTGACGGGAATTCTGAGCGCTCCTTCATCGTACCCTTTCAGGTCCACCTCCGCGACGATCTGGTTCGGAGAGATCAAGTTCAGCGTATTTCGAAGTCCCGACAGTGTCACCGTCACTTGGGGCTTTGTGGGTTCGAGCAACATGAGTTCTTTCGGGATCAAGTCTTCAATATTTACGATGCGCACCGGTATATTCCGATATTCCCTCGTAATCTGCGGATTCTCCTGGTTCATTACATAGCTCCACAGGATTACCGCTAACACCAAGGATACCACGAGGGCGATACGGTCACTCTTTTTCCACTTCATCATCGCTTTGCCCCCAATTACTTAAGAAAAATCCGCCGTTGTCGTGATTATAGACGGAAAGTAGTTTCTCTCTCAAAATCGCCTCGTCAATATAACGAGACAATATGCCGTGCTCCGCGTACGAGATCGCGCCGGTCTCCTCCGACACGACGATCGTAAATGCATCGGACCGTTCGCTGATGCCGATCGCAGCGCGGTGTCTCGTGCCGAGGTCTCGTTCCAGCTTATTGTTGTCTGTTAGCGGCAAGAAACAAGATGCCGCGCTGATTTTGTCGTCCTTGATCACGACCGCCCCGTCATGAAGTGGGGTCCCCGGAATAAAAATATTGATCAAAAGTTCGCTTGAGATAATCGCATCCATTCGAGTTCCGGTTTCGATCACGTCTTTCATGCCGGTCTTACGCTCGATCACGATCAGCGACCCGATCTGTTGACGGGCCAAGGAGGTGATCGCATGCATAATTTCGTCGACGATATGGGTTACGGTCTCCCCACGCACCTCGCTCAAGGATTGCTGCAGGATATTTCCTCGGCCGAGGTATTCTAACCCCCGCCTGAGTTCGGGCTGGAATACGACCAAAAGTGCGACAACCCCAACGGCCAGAGCGCCGTTCAGCATCCAATAGATCGTATAGAGCCTGAGTGCACTCGTCGCGCCGCTGAAAAGGAAGATCAGCACGATCCCCTTTACGAGCTGCTGTGCTCTCGTCTCTCGAAAGAGGCGATAGATACTGAATAAGACCACCGTAACCAGTAGGATATCGACGATATCTCGGACCGTAATATTTTGGAAAGTTTGCAGTATCTGATTCATTCGCGGTCTTCTCCTACATCCCAGCTTAAGACATCCATCGTGTCGTCGTATGCGGATTGGATTCTTGCGATCTTCCAATCTTCAAACATGTGGGCATATTGTCCAAGGCCGTCTTCCGCTGCAACCGTGCGGAACAATCCGTTATCCGTTCGGTCGACCCAAATCGGAATCGCGTCGACAGACTTCACCGCAACCTTGCCCTCTTTATCTCTTTCCACCATGATGTCGAGCACCAAACTCTGTTCAACATGTATGTCTTCGTTGTATTCCAATCGCTGTCCGGAAATAAAGTTTCCCATCGAGTAGATGACATAGGCAACTCTACCGTCCTTCGCCGTGATCCACTCCTGTGGTTGCACGACATGCGGGTGCGAGCCCAAAACGAGATCCGCGCCCCAGTCGACCATGTTCTTTGCGAGATTCATCTGCTCGTCAGACGGCCACCTCTGATATTCGATGCCCCAATGCGGGTATACGATCACCAGTTCCGCGCCATCTTCTTTTGCCTTCGTGATGTCCGCTTCGATTGCTTCGGGGTCCAAAGGTTCTACCATGATCTCGTATTCTTCGTCGGACAGGACTTGCTCCATTCCGTTAAAGCCGTACGTATACGACAATAATGCGATCGAAATCCCATTCACCTCGACTGTTTCGATCGGTTCGTTTGCCTCTTTATGGGTGCCAAATTGCGCCAAGTCTCTAGCACGAATCTGATCGATTGTTGAGCCGATTCCTTCCAATCTCGTGTCGATACAGTGATTATTCGCCGTGGAAAGCGCATCAAATCCGGCTTGCTTAATCGCGTCGATTGCAGCCGGAGGCGTGTTAAACATCGGGTACCCGGCATACTCGTACGAATCAGGCGTAGAGGTCGTTTCATAGTTGCCCACCGAAAAATCAGCCCGCTCGATATAGGGTGCGATGAGTTCGAAACTGTCCCAAAAATCGTATCCGTCTGCGGTTTCCGCGTACGTCACTTGCGGGCCGTGAAACATAATATCGCCCACTGCGGATATGCGAAGGGTGGCCGGCTTCTTGTTTTTGCTCGGTGTGTCGGTTGTTGAGGATTCGGTCGCTTCTTCCGTAGTCTCGGTTTTCGGTTTTTCCGTTACCGGATCCTTCGATTTTACTTTTTCCGTTTTCTCGGGTTTCGCTTTTTCGGTTGTCTGTACGGGCATCCCCGTGATCTCTTCCGCTCTCACTCCAAACCATTGCAAGTACGCGCGTACGCCAAGCACGAACATGATCAGGATCATCAGGAACATGAGCACTCTTTTCGATTTCATTGGCAACCTCCCTTCCGTTTATTGTACCATACAGGAAAACTCCTTTTAACCGTAAACGGCTTTCGCTTCTACAAAGCCCGATTACAATAAAAGGCTTCTTATTCGAATCGAATAAAAAGCCTTCTACTCACGCTTACACGAGCATTGGTTCTTGCAAAACATCCACGTACCCTCTCTTGATTAGTCCTCGATGTCTTTTTGGATCACTTCGGCGAGTTCCTCAACCGCTTTATCGGCATCGTCACCGATCGCGCGCACCGTAATCGTTTCTCCGTGATGTGCTTGCATGCTCAAAATCCCCATAATGCTCTTGCCGTTGTATACTACCCCACCTTTTACAACGCTGACTATGGATCGATATTTTACCGCTTGTCGAACAAATCGGCTGGCTGCTCTCGCGTGTAGTCCGCCTTTATTGGCAACTACTACTTCCAATTGCGCTTCGTGCATAGGTTTCCTCCTGTCCTATCAAATGGGGCGAGCCCGGCTAAAGCAGGCCGCCCAATTTGAATGTATGTATCGAATTTCGATATCAGTATGCGATGAATTTGTCTTCTTTTGCTTTGCAGAGCGGGCAGTGGTCTTCTTCGCCTGTAAGGGAAATGAATCCGCAAACCGGGCACAGTAAGATTTTCTCGCACTCGAGGTCTTTACCGGCATCTACCGCTTCTTTTGCGATCCCGAACAATTCCGCGTGGACTTTTTCCGCTTCGATTGCAAAACGCATCGCTGCTACAGCCGTCTTTTCGCCTTGAAGTTCCGCTACTGCAATATAAGCCGGGTACATTTGGGTGAACTCGAAGGTTTCGCCGCCGATTGCACCGACCAGATTCTCGGATGTATTCCCCAACCCGAAGCCTGCCATAGAAAGAACCGGGAAATCACCGTTCACATCTTTTAGTGCGTTGAAATGAAGAGTAGCGTGAACTTGCTCCGCATCCGAAGTACAAGCAAAAAGTCTGCCTACATTCGGAAAACCTTCCTTTTCCGCTTGTGCACCCCAAATCCTGTAACGCATATGCGCTTGCGATTCACCGCCGAACGAAGATCGCAGATTGTCTTGTGTCATTGCATTCATACTTTTTCTATTCCTCCTTCCAAAAGAACATGATTATTGTAACATATTCATCCTGAAAGTACCAGTATGAAACCGAACGAAATGGTATCGCTTGCATGTTTGCTGTCGCGATCCGCATCATCATCACTCTTGTACTGTATTGCAAAAATAAAGCTGAAATAAGCGACCCGAAGGTCGCTTATTCTGCTGCTTAGGATTCTCTTCTAGCCATTTGTGCATCAAGGTTGTAAAGCCCCTGAACGCTGTCGCTGACTCTTTCGAGTTTCGTAACGATTCCGCCGAAGGTAACTTCTTCTTCCAGTTGCTCGTCGACGAACCATTGCAAGAACGATTCGGTTTGTTTGCAATCGACTTCTCTTGCGATATCTACGAGCTCATGAATTCTTCTGGTCACTTCTTTTTCGTGGTCCAATGCTTTTTGGAATACATCAAGAAGCGATTCGAAATTCGAATCGGGTTTCGGCATAGCATCCCACTCCGCATACTCGCCGAAGTCATTGAGCAATGTATAGAATTTCATCGCATGCGAATACTCTTCTTGATATTGTACTTCCAGCCAGTGTCCAAAACCATCATACTCTTGTTGGTCAGCATACGCTGCCATTTGCTTATAAATGTACCCCGAATAGAGTTCGAAGTTCATTTGATCGTTCAGTGCTTGAATTAATTTGTTTTTTGCCAATTTACATTCCTCCATTTCAATAGTCCTATGAACTGTACAGGTGGTACACTCCATATACGTCGATGTCGTTCTGGTTAAAGATCCGAATCATTTCGGGGATATCCTGCTCCAACATCCGAATCTCGACGCCATTGTATTTCATGATGACATTCTCATCCAGAGAAACGCCCTTCTCTCGAATAAGATCCGCCACCTTGTCGGCAAACTGGATATCGTGCATATCCCCCAGAATAAACGTCATGTTGCGCGCCTTCTCAGGGGTTTCGCCGGGTATGATTCGATTGATCAGTAACACATCATTCATGGCCAAACTCCTTTTTTGTATAGTACTGTTCTCAATCATTATACCCAAGCCCGACAAGAAACCACCATACGCGATTTGGATTCCATTATTTTGTGCAATGCAAGCGATGAAACCTCCTCCCGCGGCGAAAGGTCAACAGAAAGCACTCCATTGATACTCTTTGCGACAAAACAAAACCGCCCCGAAGAGCGGTTCAGTGTGAAGAGAAAGTCCGTTCAGTCGAGCCCGGTATACCCCTTTCGGCACGCTCACGGACCGCTC
>CAZFWK010000009.1:0-5854 GCA_964522555.1 uncultured Peptoniphilaceae bacterium
GTCCACATTTGAACAGGGATTAATTTACGCGGTACTTGCGATGGGCTTGTACCTCAGCTATAAAGTATTGGATATTGCGGATTTATCGGTCGAAGGTACTTTTCCCTTTGGAGCACTGCTCTTTGCAAAACTGAGTTTTATGGGCGTCTCGCCGATTCTCTCGATGGTCGTGATCTTTTTCGGGGGATCCCTGGCTGGGCTCTTCACCGCACTGCTCTTTATTAAACTGAAAATCAAGCCGCTATTGGCGGGGATCCTAACGATGACCGTCATGTATTCGGTCAATCTCAGGTTAAATGACAAGGCCAATGTGTCTTTGACCGGGCGGCCACGCGTATACGATATGCTGACGACCGGAAACGCATATGTGGATCGGATCATCGTGTTGTTGATTATCGTAGTGATCATTAAAATAGCGCTCGATTGGTATATGCAAACGGAGCAGGGCTATTTGCTGCAGGCGACGGGCGACAACGAAACCTTTGTTACGAGCCTTGGGCAAAACGCCAATCTCATGAAGGCGATCGGCTTGATGCTCTCTAACGGGTTGATCGCATTGAGCGGATCCTTGATGGCACAGACCATGAAGTTTTCCGACATCACTTTCGGAACGGGGATCATCGTCATCGCGCTTGCGTCGATTATCATCGGAGATACTTTCCTGAAGAGTCAGGATCGGATCAAAGGGACGACGCGCGCGATTATCGGGGCGATCATCTACAAGATTATCGGTACGGTAGCGCTCCGATTGGGACTCAGACCACAAGACCTCAAGATGGTTAACGGGGCGATCGTCATTTTGTTCATCGCGTACAATAACTTTACGGCGAAGCGCGCGCAACCGAAAAAAACAGCGCAGGGAGTGGAAAAATAATGTTGCGTATAGAAAATATCTGGAAGGGATTCAATCTCGGTACGGAATACGAAAACAAAATATTTGAAGATTTTTCGATCGAGATCGAGTCGAACACTGCGACCGCGCTCATCGGAAGTAACGGTTGCGGGAAATCGACTCTCATGAACCTGATTGCGGGCACGCTTACGCCTGAGGCGGGGAATATCTACATTAATTCGAGCGATGTGACCCAATTGGGCGAGTCGGATCGTTCGAAATACTTCGGCAGAGTCTATCAATCGCCCACGAAAGGCGTCGCACCTTCTTTAACGCTGCTCGAAAACATGTCGCTTGCGGACAAAAAGACCGAACCGTTCGGACTCCGTTCGTTGATTCGAAAAGATCGGGTCGAAATGTACCGCGAAAAAGTAAAGAGCTTACAGCTCGGCCTGGAAAATCAGTTGAACACGCGCGTGAAGTTTCTTTCCGGCGGTCAACAACAGTCGCTTTCGCTCTTGCTCGCCACGATGAAGAATCCGGAGCTATTGCTCTTAGATGAGCATACCGCCGCACTCGACCCCAAGACGAGCGCGATCGTAATGGAAAAGACCATGCAACTCGTTCGGGAAAGACAGATGACGACCGTGATGATCACGCACAATATGTACGACGCCACGAAATTCGCGGATCGCATCGTAATGCTGGACCGCGGGCGCGTGGTTCTAGACGTACCGGCAAAACAAATTACGCCGGAGCAATTACAACAGCTCTATATTGAAAAGATCCAAATGCAACTCAGCGCATAGAGATCACTGAATGTAGAAGAGAATCGAATTTTTAGAATAGAAAGAATCTAACGAAGCGGCTGATCCCGCTTCTCAGAGTGATGAGAAAGTCCGTTCAGTCGAGCCCGGTGTACCCCTTTCGGCACGCTCACGGACCGCTCGGCCAAGATATGGCCTCAAGGGGTACACCGGGCTCTCCTTCACTCCATCTCAGAATAATCTTTATCTACTGTCAAAGAAGCGGCTGATCCCGCTTCTTTTTTTGAACTAATAATTATTTATAAATGAATTCAAAAAAACATTGACTTCATGTCAGTTACATCTTATAATACTTTTAACCGTTATAACGCACGGAGGTGAAATGATGGTGGATCCTACCCGAAGAATCGGGCAAGATATCAGAAGAATTCGAACGGAGCAAGGCTTAACGCTGGATGAAGCGGCACAGCTGACCGATGTGAGCAAGGCGATGCTCGGTCAGATCGAAAGAGGGGAGTCAAATCCCACCATTTCTTTGCTCTGGAAGATTGCTAGCGGCTTGCGTGTATCGCTTTCCTCACTGCTGTCGCCGATGGACATCGACTACGAAGTCATTCAGATCGAGGAACTGCCCGCGGTGTCGTCTGCTGACGGCACGATGAAATTGTATGATATCTTTTCGTTCAACCCGATATCCGGATTCGAGTACTTTTACATCACGCTCGAGCCCGGTGCCGTACACAGCTCCAACCCGCACGATAACGCTTCCGGTGAATATGTAATCGTAACCGAAGGCACCTTGACGGTCGGGGTGGAAGACCAATCCTATGAATTAAAAGCACCTGCCGCGCTGCAGTTTAGTCCGCAACACGCGCACCAATACGAAAACCGACACGAAGAAAAGGTCGTTTTCCAAAACATTGTACGCTATTAGGAGGAAAATAATGGCACTGACACCACGTATGCAGAAAGCGAAAAACGCGTATATCGACGCGAAACCGGCGGTTTCGTACGAAAGAGCTCGTCTCTTCACCGAAAGCCACAAGATGACCGAAGGGGAATCGATCCCGATTCGCCGTGCGAAAGCATTTGAGTACACTTGCGAAAACCTCGTCGTCTCGATTTTCGAAGGCGAGTTGATCGTAGGCGCCACGGGAGAGTTTCGAAAATGCGGTATCTTGACTCCCGAGTTTTCTTGGACCTGGGTGGACCGCGAGATGGATAATTTCGACAAACGCGTACAAGATCCGTACGAAATGACGGATGAACAACGCGAGTACGTTCGGGAGAATATTTTCCCATACTGGGAAGGAAAATCGCTTGAAGAGGCCTTTTTAGCTCAAGTGGATCCCGAGGTCGCGAAAGTGGCGGTGGATACCGGCATTATCGATAACGACTCGAAATGGCGTCAAGCGGTTGGAGAAATTACGCCCGACTACGAGGGAACGCTCTTCGTAAAGGGGTACGGCAAGATCATCGAAGAAGCACATGCCAAATTAAAAACTTTATCGAAAACCAATAAAGAAGATCGAAAGAAAAGAGAGTTCTACCAATCGATCATCCATACCAGCCAAGGGATCATCACACTTGCCAATCGCTATGCGGACAAGGCGAAAGAGATGGCCGAAGTGGAAACGGATCCGGTTCGCAAAGAAGAGCTTCTGAATATCGCGGCGATTTGCCGTAAGGTGCCCGAGTATCCACCGGAAACTTTCCAAGAAGCGCTGCAATTTGCTTGGTTTGTACAAGTCGGCGGGATCCTGTCGGAAAACCCGCTCGCATTGAACCCGGGTCGATTCGATCAGTTTATGTATCCGTATTATCTGCACGATATCCAAGCAGGGACGCAAACCGACGAGACGATACTCGAACTCATCGAGTGCTATTGGCTGAAGCTTTCCGAGTGGGTATGGACGATATCCGCCAACACAGCGGAGTTTTTCGCGGGATATAACCAGTTCCAAAACCTGACGGTTGGCGGTAAGAAGAGAGACGGGTCAGATGCGACAAACGAACTCAGCTATCTCGCACTGCGCGCGACGGCGGAGCTCCAAACGCATCAGCCGGGTTTATCCGTTCGTTTGCACCAAGACGCTCCCCAGGAGTTTGTAGATGCCGTTACCCATCTGGTAAGCCTCGGAACCGGCTTCCCCGCAATCCACAACGACCAAGCCGGTTATCAAATGCTGATCAATGCCGGGTATGAGCCGGAAGACGCACGTGACTGGAACAACTGCGGCTGTGTCGTTCCGCACTACCGAAATACTTTCGAATGGACCTCGGCTGTCAATGTGAGCTTTACGGCAGCATTGGAATACGCGCTAAATAAAGGGCATAGCCGCATGACCGGCAATAAAATGGGTCTCGACGAAAAAGATCCCGCGACCTATTCGTCTTATGAAGAAGTGGAAGAGGCATTTTTCCGTCAGTTCGACAATCTGATCGATATTTCCGTGGAAGTATCGCTCCTCGCACAAGATCTTCATACACAACTCGTCCCGCGGCCTTTCTTGTCTTCTGCCAATCCGAGATGCCTGGAAGAAGGGTTCGACTTGGTCGATGGCGGTGCAAAGTACAATCTGGGTCCGGTGCTCACGGGGATCGGCTTGGCAGTTACGGCGAATTCACTGGTTGCGATCAAGAAGCTCGTGTTTGACGAAAAGCTGGTCGACATGGAGACGTTGATCAAAGCGTTGGACGCGGACTGGGTCGGGTACGAATCCTTACGAGAAGCTTGCCAAAACGCTCCAAAATACGGAAACGACGACGAAGAAGTCGATGCGATCGCAAGAAAAATCGCGAACCACTACTACAAAGAAGTTCACCAATATAAGGATCACTACGGCAATCCGTTTAACAGTGCGTTTATGGGGATCTCGAACTATCTGCCGACGGGTAAAGTCATCGCGGCGACCCCATGCGGAAGAAAAGCGACCGAGCCCCTGTCGGAAGGCGTTTCGCCTTATGCAGGCTCCGACCGCACCACACCGCTTGCGGCCATGCGTTCCGCAGCCAAGATGAACCAAGATATGCACTCGGGCGGTACGCTCTTAAACCTCCGCTTGCAAAATGATTTGGTCCAATCCAAAAGAGGGCAGAGCAATTTGGGAGCCATGATCCAAGCTTTCTTCTCGCTCGGAGCGTTCCACGTGCAGTTTAACACGCTCTCTACGGAGACCCTTCGTGAAGCGCAAGCTCACCCGGAACAGTATCGCGACCTTCTCGTGCGCGTCGCAGGGTACAGCACGCAATTCGTAAACCTGTCGAAATCGATGCAAGATGCGATCATCGCGAGGACCGCACACGAACAATATTAGAATGAGGAGGGGCGTCTTGTGAATGAACGCGGCTATTTGATCGATATGCAACATTTTTCCGTCAATGACGGCGACGGGATTCGCACGACGCTCTTTTTGGCCGGCTGCAATATGCGCTGCCAGTGGTGCGCGAATCCCGAAAGCTTAACGACTTTCGACAAGATTCTTCATATCGAATCGAGTTGCGTGCGTTGCGGGCGCTGCGCCCAAGTGTGCCCGTACGGCGTTGGGATCGATTTGAACCGTCCGGAAGAGCGCAGGAAGTGCAAGAGCTGCGGACGCTGCGTGAAGGCCTGCCCGACCGGAAGCCGCAAGTCGGCCATCATGGTAAAGAGCGTCGAAGAGATCTTAAAAGAAGTCGAACGCTACCGACTCTTCTATCGGCATTCGGGAGGCGGAATCACTTTTTCCGGCGGAGAGGCTACCGGGCAGTTTGCATTCTTACAAGCCCTGAGCGAGGCGCTATACGATCGCGGATACGATCTTGCGATGGAGAGCAACGGAAGTTTCGATTACGATAAGCTAAAGCCGTTTCTGGACCGGCTCGCCATGTGCTTCATCGACATCAAGCACATGGATCCCGTACAGCATAAGCGGTATACAGGAATGGGAAACGAACGCACACTGGAGACGATCAAAAGGATTGGGCAAAGCGACTTGCCGCTCGTCGTACGAGTGCCCGTCATCGAATCCGTGAATGCGACGGAAGAAGACATCCGGGCGATCGCACGCTTTGTGAAAGATCATGTAATGGAACCGCGCATGGAGTTACTCCCATACCATGCCTACGGCGAAGTCAAGTATCATGCACTCGCCATGCACCAACCCTCAGAGCTGTTCCAAACGCCGTCGACAAGTGAGATGGACCGTTTCACGGAAGTGCTCCGCGAAGAAGGCATTACCGTTGTGCGTGTCAAGTCGGGTAAGATCAAGAATGC